>NZ_JBHVEE010000040.1:0-69280 GCF_042802415.1 Streptomyces sp. NPDC057486
GCCGGGCTCGGACGGAGCCCGGCCGAGGGGGTCGCGGCCATGGAAAGGCGGGGCGCGGCTACGGGTAGAAGTGCGTCAGCGACTCCGCCACGCACGCCGGCTTCTCCGACCCTTCGAGCTCGAAGGTGAAGGCCCGGACCATCTGAACGCCGCCCCGCGCGACCTCCTTCACCTCGGCGACCGAGGCATGCAGCCGCACCCGGCTGCCGACCGGCACGGGAGCCGGGTAACGGACCCGGTTGACGCCGTAGTTGAGGGCGCGGCCCACACCCTCGACCCGGAGCAGTTCGCCGAACATCGGGATGCCCCAGCTCAGCACCATGTATCCGTGGGCGATGGTGCGTCCGTACGGGCCGGACGCGGCGCGTTCGACGTCGGTGTGGATCCACTGGTGGTCCCCGGAGACGTGCGCGTACGCGTCGATCAGCTCCTGGGTGATCTCCTTCCAGCCGGAGTGCCCGAGGTCGCGCCCGCTCAGAGCGAGGATGTCCGGGATGCCGTTCACGGTCAGCGGCATGGCGGCCGGCCTCCGTATCTCTTCTCGCAGGGGTGGGGGTCAGGCGGTGGCGGTGGCGGCACGCGGTACGGAGACCGGCTCCGTCGCCTGCTCGTCGTGGTTGGGGCGCTTGAGCAGGAGCAGCATGCAGCCCAGGGTCAGCGCCACCTGGAAGATCGCGTAGACGATGACGGCGGTGATCGAGCCGGTACGGTTCAGCAGGTACTGGCCGATGATCGGGGTCGTACCGCCGAGCAGCGTGCCGCAGAGCTGGTAGCAGAGGGAGATACCGGTGTAGCGGAGGTGGGCCGGGAACCGGCTGGCCAGCATGCCGGCCAGGGCCGCGTAGTAGAGACAGTGCGGGATGGTGGCGACGGCCACGCCGACCATCGCGAGACCGTAGTTCTCGGTGCGGATCAGCAGGAACATCAGCGGCATCAGGATCAGTTCGGGCACCAGCATCACCGTCACCGCGCGGGACCAGCTCTTCATCCGGGTGGCGATGAGCGCACCGAAGGGCTGCACGACGATCTGGGTGATGTTGGCGACGAGGATGATCGTCAGGAACGAGCTGCGGTCGAAGCCGAGCGACGAGGTGGCCCAGGACAGGGCGAACGTCGACTTGAAGTACGTCGCCGACAGACCGATGGTGCAGGCGCCGATGCCGAGGACGATCAGCATGGGGTGGGAGCGCAGGACCTCGGTCAGCGGAACCTTGACGACCTCCTTCTTCTCGATGAGCTTCGCCATCGCCGGGGACTCGGCGACCTTCAGCCGGACGAGGAGTCCGACGACGACGAGGGCGGCGGAGAAGAGGAACGGCACACGCCAGCCCCAGGAGACGAACGCCGAGTCGGGCAGCTGGCTGATGGCGAGGAAGCTCAGGGTGGAGAGCGTGTTGCCGACGGGCGAGCCCTGCTGGGCGAACGCCCCGTACAGCACGGACTTGCCCTTGGGAGCGTGCTCGGAGGCGATCAGGACGGAGCCGCCCCACTCGCCGCCGAGGCCGATGCCCTGCACCATGCGGATGCAGATCAGCAGGATCGGGGCGGCGACGCCGATGGAGGCGTAGCTCGGCAGCAGACCGATCGCGGTGGTCGAGATGCCCATCATCAGCAGGGTGATGACCAGGGTCTTCTTACGGCCGAGGCGGTCGCCGTAGTGGCCGAAAATGATGCCGCCGAGGGGGCGGGCGAGGAAGCCGACCCAGAAGGTCGCGAAGGCGACCAGTGTGCCGATCGGTCCGTCCAGTTCGGGGAAGAACACCTTGTCGAAGACGAGCGCTGCCGCGGTCCCGTAGATGTAGAAGTCGAACCACTCGATGGTCGAACCGATGAAGGCACCGAATCCGGCCCGGTTGGCGGCTCTGGTTCGTTCTCGCGCGGTGGCGGTGGACGCACTCATGGTGGCTCCCGTGAACGTCATGGATCAAGCGGATGGCAGGGGGAAGGGAAGGGGCGTCGCCCGAGACGCCCGTTGCCGCACGGGGAAGTGGGGGACGGCGGCGTGGGTGATGGCGGTTACGGTGCCAGCCGGGACCCAGAGCGGTCCAATACCGAATTGCCGGGGCAGTGAGACGCTGTGCGTCTCACTGCCGATCGGCTGTCGTGCGTGCGCGTCAGGCCGCGATGCGTTCGAAGACTGCGGCGAGGCCCTGTCCGCCGCCGATGCACATGGTCTCCAGGCCGTAGCGGGCCTCGCGCCGGTGCAGCTCGCGGGTCAGTGTGGCGAGGATGCGGGCGCCGGTGGCACCGACGGGGTGTCCCAGGGAGACCCCGGAGCCGTTGACGTTGATCCGCTGCTCGTGGTCGATGTCGCCGAGTCCCAGTTCACGCGTGCAGGCGAGCACCTGGGCGGCGAAGGCCTCGTTCAGCTCGATCAGGTCGAGGTCGGCCAGGGTGAGTCCGGCGCGGGCCAGGGCCGCACGGGTCGCCGGGACGGGCCCTATGCCCATCGTCGCGGCCGGGACTCCGGCTCGCGCGAAGGAGACCAGCCGCACCAGCGGATTCAGCCCGAGACGTTCGGCGGTCGCCGCGCTCGTCACCAGACAGGCGGCGGCCGCGTCGTTCTGACCGCTGGCGTTCCCCGCGGTGACGGTGGCGTCCGGGTCGGACTTCAGCATGATCGGCCGCAGCGCGGCGAGCTGTTCGGCGGTGGTGTCGGGGCGCGGGTGCTCGTCCGCAATGACGGTCGTCTCACCCTTGCGGGTACGCACGGTGACGGGGACGGTCTCCGCGTCGTACCACCCCTCCGCCACGGCGCGGGCGGCGCGCTGCTGCGAGCGCAGGGCGAGGGCGTCCTGGTCGACGCGGCTGATGCCGTACTCCCGCCGCAGGTTCTCCGCGGTCTCGATCATCCCGCCGGGGACCGGGTGGTTGACGCCTCCCGCGGTGACCCGGCCGCGGGCCAGCGAGTCGTGGAGCTGCAGCCCGGGGCCCTTGATGCCCCAGCGGCCGTCCTGCGTGTAGTAGGGGGCGGCGCTCATCACGTCGACGCCTCCCGCGATCACGACCTCACTGAAGCCGGCCCGGATCTGCATCGCCGCGTCGAGCACGGCCTGCAGTCCGGAGCCGCAGCGGCGGTCGATCTGCGCACCGGTCACGGATTCCGGGAGCCCCGCGTCGAGGGCGGCGACCCGGCCGATGGCGGGGGCTTCGGCGGACGGGTAGGCGTGGCCCAGGATGACCTCGTCGACGGCGGCCGGGTCGACGCCGGTGCGGGCGACGATCTCGGCGATGACGCGTGCGGCGAGTGCGGCCGGGGTCTGCTGGGCGAATGCCCCGCCGAAGCGGCCGATGGGCGTGCGCAGCGGTTCACAGATGACGATGTCGAGCTGCTGGTCGGGCACGGCGGGACCTTCCGGTGGCAAGGGGTGTGTGCGCCGACCCTCGCACTTCGCGACTGAGTCGGTCCAATATCCACTTCGCCCTGGTTCAAGACGTTGCGCGTCTCAATCGACTGCGGCCGGGCGCACGGGTGTGGGCAGGGCGTCCTCCGCCACCGCGAGCACCGCCCGCAGAGCGGCGGACGGGTTGTCGGCCCGCCAGGCCAGCGCCGCCTGGAGCCGGATGGGCGGCCCGGTGAGGGGCCGGTAGACGAGCCCGTTCTGCTGGATGTGCTGGACGGAGGTGACCGTGAGCGTCACACCGACGCCCGCGGCGACGAGCGCCAGGATGGTGTACGAGTCGGGGGCCTCCTGCACCACACGCGGGTTGAACCCGGCCGCCTCGCAGGCCCCGACCATCGCGTCCCGCACGGTGGAGCCGGTGTTGGCGGGGAAGGAGACGAAGGGCTCCTCGGCCAGGACCCCGATGGGGACGCTGTCCAGCTGGGCGAGCCGGTGGTCGGAGGGCAGCGCGCACACCAGCTCCTCCTCGTCGATCACCCGGTACGCCACGCCGGGCTGGGTCACCGGGAGCCGGACGAACCCCAGGTCGAGCGATCCGTCGGCGACCCTGCCGAGGGCGACGTTGGCGTACGTCTGCCCCTTCATGACCAGTTCGAGTGCGGGGTGGGCGGCGCGCACGGCCCTCGTGAGGAGCGGCAGCGTCTCGTGACTGGAGGCGCCCGCGAAGCCGATGCTGACCCGTCCGTACTCGCCGCGCCCGGCCGCCTTCGCGGCCCGTACGGCGGTGTCGAGGTCGTCGAGGACGGTCCGCACCGGCTGCAGGAAGGACTCCCCCGCGCTGGTGAGCCGTACCGACCGGGTGTTGCGCTCGAAGAGCTGGACACCCAGCTCCTTCTCCAACTGGCGGATCTGCTGGCTCAGCGGCGGCTGAGCCATCTGCAGCCGCTTGGCGGCCCGGCCGAAATGCAGCTCCTCGGCCACGGCGACAAACGCGGACAGATGACGCAGCTCCATACCCGACCTTCCGCTCACCGGCCTCCGGACCGGATTAATTAATCCATCGTCTCGATGGGACCTTAATTTGGTATTGGACAGCAATCAATAGTCGCTGACACGGTGGGACGACGCGCACGCACCGGCAGAGGAGCACCGTGGCCACGACGGACCGCAGGGACAAAACGATGTCGATGAAGGCGGCGATCGCCGCCTTCGTCCACGACGGCGGCACCGTCTGCCTCGAGGGCTTCACCCACCTGATCCCGACCGCCGCGGGCCACGAGATCATCCGCCAGGGCCGCCGGGACCTCACCGTCGTCCGGATGACCGCGGACATCGTGGTGGACCAGATGATCGCCGCGGGCTGCGTCTCACGACTGGTCTCGTCCTTCGTGGGCAACTCCTCCGCCGGTTCGCTCGGCGAACTGCGGCGGCGCATCGAGACCGGCGACCCGGCACCGCTCGCCTTCGAGGAGTACAGCCACTACGGGATGATCTGCCGTTATCTCGCCGGTTCCCAGCGACTGCCGTTCTATCCGCTGCGCAGCTACGGCGGCAGCGATCTGCCGTCCGTCAACAGCGATCTCCGGAAGGTCACTTCGCCCTACCCGGGGCCGGACGGCGAGGCCGAGCAGATCTATGTCGTCCCGCCCGTCAACCCGGATGTGACGATCATCCACGCGCAGCGCGCCGACCGGAGCGGCAACACCCAGATGTGGGGCCTGACCGGCATCCAGGCCGAAGCGGTGTACGCGGCGGACAAGGCGATCGTCGTCGTGGAGGAGATCGTCGACGACGAGGTGATCCGCTCGGACCCGAACCGCACGCTCGTCCCCGCCCATGCGGTCGACGCGGTCGTCGCCTGCCCGCGCGGCGCCCACCCGTCCTTCGCGCAGGGTTACTACGACCGGGACAACGCCTTCTACCGGGCCTGGTCGCACATCAGCAAGGATCCGGAACGCCTCCAGGAGTGGCTGGACGAGTGGGTGCGCGGCACCGCCGACCATGCCGAGTACGTCGACAGGCTCGGCGAGGAGTTCTGGGCGGGGCTGGCGGTCGGCGAGGCGCTCAGCCGGCCCGTGAACTACGGACGCCGGCTGTGAGTACGGAAACGGGACACGAGAAGGAACGGGTCATGACCACCATCGCACCGGACACCATCACCACGTCTGAGCTGCTCTCCGTCGTCGCCTCCCGCGAACTGGCCGCGCGCCGCACCGTGTTCGCCGGGATCGGCCTACCGACGCTCGCCACCGAACTCGCGCATCTGACGGTGGCCCCGGAGATCGAGGTCGTCTACGAGTCGGGAGTCTGCGGCGCACACCCCTCGCACCTGCCGGAGACCATCGCCGACGCGGTCCTGATCACGGGCGCCGAAGCGGTTCTGTCGATGCCCGCCCTGTTCGGCTGTGTGCTGCAGGGTGGCCACATCGACGTGGGGTTCCTCGGGGCCGCGCAGATCGACCGGTGGGGCAGTCTCAACACGTCCGTGATCGGCGACTGGGACAGTCCGTCGGTCCGGCTGCCCGGCTCGGGCGGCGGTGTCGAGGTGATGGCCAACTCCCGTGAGGTCTTCGTGGTGATGCGCCGCCACAATCCGCGTTCCTTCACCGAAACGCTCGATTTCTGCACCACCCCGGGCCCCGACCGCGCGCTGGCCGAAGGCATCAGGCCGCTGGGCGCCGGTGTCACCCGGGTCATCACCGAACTGGGCATCCTGGCCCGCGAGGGCGTCGGCGAGGAGCTGCGGCTGGTCGCCGTCCACCCGGGCATCACCGTCGAGCAGGTACGGGCGGCCACCGGCTGGGATCTCGAGGTCGCCGACACGGTGGCGACCGTGCCGCCGCCTACCGCGGCCGAACTTCGGCTGCTGCGGGAGGACGTCGACCCCGAGCGCGTCTATCTTCGTTGAGTTCGGGGCAGGCCCCAGCCGTCCCGCCCACCGACAGCACCGCCGAGAGGACCCCAACCGCCATGCGTATCAGGATCGTCGGCGCCGGAGCCATGGGCCGCGGCATCGCCCAGTGGGCTGCGAGCGCCGGACACACCGTCGAGCTGTGCGATGTACGCCCGGAGGCGGTGACGGCCGCCGTCGACTTCGTGCGGTCCATGCTCGACCGCGCCGTACAGAAGGGCAGGCTCTCCGCCGAGGAGTCCGCCGCCACTGTGGAGCGGTTGGTGCCGCTGGACGACCCGTGGGCGGACGGACCGGACTGCGAGCTGGTCATCGAGGCGGTACGGGAGGACCTCGCCACGAAGGCGGAGGTCTTCGGCCTGCTGGAACGGGCGCTGCCCGCCTCTACGGTCTTCGCCACCAACACCTCCTCGCTGCCGGTCACCCGGATCGCGGCAGAGCTGAAGGACCCGACGCGCCTGGCCGGGCTGCACTTCTTCAACCCGGTGCCGCTGATGAAGATCGTCGAGATCGTGCCGGGCGCGGCCACCCGCCCGGAGATCCCGCCGCTGCTCACCGCGCTCGTCGAGGGCTGCGGCCACCGTGCGGTGACGGTCGCCGACACGCCCGGTTTCCTGGTGAACCACGCGGGTCGCGGCCTGGTGACCGAGGCACTCGCACTGCTGGAGGAGTCGGTCGCCGACCCGGCGGGCATCGACCGGATCGCGCGGGACGTACTCGGCCTGCGGATGGGTCCGTTCGAGCTGATGGACCTCACCGGTCTGGATGTGACGGCCGCCGTCATCGACTCGATCTGGCAGGGCTTCCGGTACGCGGACCGGCTCCGTCCCTCCTACCTCACCCCGAACCGGGTGGTTGCGGGGCTGCACGGCCGCAAGACCGGGCGCGGCTGGTTCGCGTACGGCCCCGACGCACCGGCCCCGGTTCCGGAGCCGCCGGTCACGGGGGATACGGACCGCCCGGTGTACGTGGTCGGGAGCGCGGCGGAGCCGGACGCGACCGCACTGCGGCGGACGCTGACCGTGACGGGCGCCGTCGTCGAGAGCGGTGCGGAGCCGTCCGCCGATGCGCTGGTGCTGGTCCCGGTCTGGGGTACGACGGTGGCCGCCGCGGTCGCCGCGCACGGCCTGCCCGCCGCACGCACGTTCGGCGTGGACCCGCTCGCGGCGGACGGGAAGCGCCGGGTACTGGCCGTGACCCCGGCGGCGGACCCGGCTGCCGCACGGGATGCCCGCGCGGTGCTGGCGCGGCCGCCGGAGGACGGCGGCGAGCCGTACGCGGTGTCGGTGGTACGGGACACGGCGGGTTCGGTCGCGCAGCGGCTGCTGGCCTCGATCGTCTCCGTCGCCGCGTCGATCGCCGAGCGTTCGCTCGCCACCCCGGCGGACATCGATCTCGCCGTCACCACCGGTCTCGGCTATCCGGTCGGGCCGCTGGCCTGGGGTGACCTGATCGGCGCGGACCGGATGCTGCGGCTGCACCGGTCGCTGCACACGACGACCGGCGACCCGCGTCACCGCCCGACCCGCTGGGTCACCGAACGCGCCCAGCTCGGCCTGGCGCTGGCGGACCCGGGCACGGTGCCCGCCGACTGCCTGGACCACGCGACGCGTGAGGAGGTGTCCGGCGGATCAGGGCCGGACACGCCCTAGTGCTGCGACCGGTACTCCTCCCGGCAATGTCCGCCTTCTTCGTGGTTGCCCGCTTCGTCGGCCGGGATTCCGGCGTATCCGGATCAAGCCTCCAGTGCTGCGACCGGCAATGTGCGACGGGGCAAAGCTTGCCGGGAGGGGCACTAGGATCGCGGCATGGCGAAGCGCAAGGTGCACCGCAAGGCCGAGAAGGTCCTGGGCAGGGAACCCTCGGCCCTGGTGTGGTGCAGCATCCCCCGGGCCATACCGAAGCCGCCCGAAGACGTGCACCGGGCGGCGGGAAAGGGGCGGTTGAAGGGGCGTCACCACTGGCTGGTGTACGTGGGCGCGGTGGTGTTCTGTGCCGTCGTCATCCCGATCTATCTGATCGACATGCTGGGGAAGCAAATCGACCGACGGTCCGAGGGCCGGTCGCGGCGCAGTGATCCCACCCGGAGGAGAGAGACGTCGGCCAGGGACCGCGGGCCCGGGGACGGTGTCTTCGACGGGGACTGGAATCTGATGGCCGGTCAGTTGCTGCTGCGCTGGTTCTCGCAGTCGCCCAGCCCCCGACGGCTGGTCCTGCTGAACCGGGACCGTATCTGTGTCGCGGCCTCGCCGCGCCGCCGTCTCGCGGCCACCAAGGCCGACGACTTCGAGATCGTGGCGGAATTCAGGGGCGACGAGGCGCGCATCGAGGCGGAGACGGGGCAGCCGCGAGGCTTCGCCGCGTTCCGCATCCGCTTCGCGGACGGCTCCTGGCTGGAGCTCGGTGGCCTGGCCGAGCCCGAGGACGCCGACCACTTCCTGCGGACGGCGGCGGCCGAAGCCGGAGCCTGATCTCGGCTGCGGATGCTCCGATGGTTGCGTCCACCGGTTCGCGGCTCCGGCTCAGGTCTTGAGGAGAGGGCTGTCCGTGGCCACATGCGGCCGGCGGTCGATCACGTGATCTGGGCGCCGCTCTTCCGGCACACCCGGAATCCGCTGATGCCCCGACGCCCGCACCGTCGACCGCAGCCCTTCCCGCCAGGGCGGCACCGTCGAGCCCGGCATGGTCGACGGTGCCGTTCCCTGCTCCGCCCCGGTCCCGGTCCCGGTCATGCATGGGGCCCAATCGCGGACACGGCCAGGGGCTCGACCAACTCCTCCCGCGCGACGACCCGCCGGTCCAGCTCGATCTCCGCGGTCTCCAACACCTCGGCCGACCGCGCGACTTCCTCCCGCAGACCCCACCCGCTCGGCAGGAATCAACGGAGGCCGGGTCCGCGTGTCTTCCGCCACGGGCCTCCCGGCCGGCGCCGGAAGGCCCGTGGCGGAAGGTTGTCACCTGCCCCTGAGAGCGGGTTCGAGGTCGGGCTCGCTCGCCAGTGGCTGGGGGGCGTCGTGATGCCTGAACAGTTTGCTGGGCCACCACATCCATCGACCCATGTCCAGGGTCAGCGCGGTGACCAGCACCGAGCGGACGATCATGGTGTCCAGCAGCACGCCGAACGCCACCGCGAACCCGAGTTCGGCCGCGAACACCAGCGGCAGCGAGGCCATCGCCGCGAAGGTACCGGCCAGCACCAGACCCGCTGAGGTGATCACACCCCCGGTGGTGGACAGACCCATCAGCGCGCCGCGCCGGGTGCCGTGCCGCAGTGTCACTTCGCGCACCCGGGTGACCAGGAAGATGTTGTAGTCGATGCCCAGGGCGACCAGGAACACGAACGTCAGGAGCGGGAAGGAGGCTTCCGCCCCGGCGAAGTGGAACACGTGGTTGAACATCAGACTGCTCACGCCGAGGGCCGCTCCGAACGACAGCACCACCGTCGCCATGAGCAGCAGTGGTGCGACGATCGCCCGCAGCAGCAGCGCGAGGATGACGAACACCATGACCAGCACGATGGGGATGATCACCTTGGAGTCGCGGGCAGCCGCTTCTTGCGTGTCGAGAACGATCGCCGCGTTGCCGCCGACCTGGGCATCCGCACCCTCGATCCCGTGGACCGCGGTTCTGGCCCGCTCGACGGTGCGCATCGCGGCCGTGCTGCTGGGAGCGTCCTTGAGCTCCCCGAGCATGATGGCCTCACCATCCTTGATCATCGGCGTCGAGACGTCAGCGACTCCCGGGATGCCGGACAGCACGGTTCTCACCTGCTCCGCCGAGGCGGCCTCGGCCACGACGTAGACGGGGTCGCCCGACCCGGCCGGGAAGTGCCTGGACTGGATCTCCTCGCCGACGGCCATCTGCGGCTTGTTTGTGAACTGGTCCTTGTTGGAAAGCCCGTCGGCCTTGAGCCCGAACACCCCGATCGCCATGACGCCGAGGGCGAGCGCGGTGCCGATCCACACCATCCGCGGCCGGCCGGAGACGGCGGTGCCGACCCGGGTCCAGATGCCCTCCTTGGCCGCCCCGGCCGATCCGTACGACGGCTTCACCGGCCAGAAGATCCAGTGGCCGCAGATGACCAGCAGGGCCGGCATCAGGGTGACCATGGCGAGCAGCCCGACGAGGATGCCGACGGCACAGGCCGGCCCGAGCCCTTGGGTGGAGTTGAGGGTGGCCAGCATCAGCAGCATCAGGCTGACCGCGACGGTCGCGGCGCTGGCGATGATCGCGGGACCGGAGCGGTGCAGGGCCTCGGCCATCGCCTCGTGCCGGTCCTCGTGCCGTTGCAACTCCTCTCGGTACCGCGAGGTGAGCAGGAGGGCGTAATCGGTGGCGGCCCCGAACACCAGCACGGTCAGGATGAAGCTGGTCTGCTTGTTGACGGTGAGTCCGGCGTTCTTCGCCAGCAGGTAGATCACCGCTTCCGACGTGACCAGGGCACTGCCCACGGTCAGCAGCGGCAGCAGCGGCAGGAACGGGCTGCGGTAGGTGAACAGCAGGATCACGACCACCACCGACGCGGTGATCGTCGTCAGGCCGCCCCCTCCGCTGAAGGCCTTGATCGAGTCGGATGCGTAACCGGCCGGTCCGGTGACGTGGAACCCGAGACCGTTGACGTTCTCTTCGCCGACCTCGTTCATCGCGTCGACGACCTTGCCGATCCCCTCCCAGCCCGTCTTGTCCTTGTGAACCTGGACCACGGTCTGGATGGCCTTGCCGTCTTGGGCCTTCACGGGGCCCTGCGCCTGTCCCACGACGTTCTTGATGCGTGTGAAGGCTTCGGCGTCGGCTCGGGCCTTTGCCATGTCGGCAGGGGTGATGCCCTCGGGCCGGTCGTAGATCACGATCGCGGGCAGGGTGTCGGCGGGCTGGAACTTCTCGGCTCGGTCGACGACCTTGGTCGACTCCGCGTTACCGGGCAGCCAGGCCGAATTGTCGTTCTCCTCGACGTCGCCGAGCCGGCCGGCCAGCAGGAGGGCCGGGACCAGCAGGGCCGCCCAGAGGGCGAGGACGACCCACTTCGCCACCCTGCCACTGGGCAATGACGCCATTTTTCGCACCATGTGGATTCCTCGGTGTTCAGTCGACGTGAGAGAGCTTGTCGGGATTGGCGACGGCGTAGATCCCGCACACCTGACTGCCGTCCGGAGTGAGGTCGAGGACCATGACGGCGTAGGGGGTGTCGCCGGCGAACAGCAGCACCGCCGGGTCGCCGTTGACGCTGCGGTAGGCGATGTCGAGGCCCTCGCCGGAACGGGAGGCGACGGCGGCGAGCAGGCGGGCGACCTTGTCCCGGCCGTGGAGCGGCCGCAGGCCTCCCGCGGCCTTGCCTCCGCCGTCCCCCCACAGCGCCACTCCCGGCGCCAGGATCTGCAGGAGGGCGTCCAGGTCACCGCCGATCGCGGCGGCCAGGAACCGTTCGGTCACCTGCTGCCGGACGTACGGGGCGGGCTCGTAGCGGGGGCGTCGGGCGTGGACGTGCTCGCGGGCACGATGGGCGAGCTGGCGAATCGCCGAAGGACTGCGGCCGAGGATCGCTGCGATCTCGGTGTGGGCGTAGCCGAACACCTCGTGCAGGACGAACACCCCGCGTTCCAGTGGAGTGAGGGTTTCCAGGACCACCAGCAGCGCCATCGACACCGACTCTGCGCGCACTGTCGCATCGGCGGCATCAGCGGGGACGGGAGTGTCGGTGAGGGGGCTGACGAGCGGTTCAGGCAGCCATGGCCCGATGTAGGTCTCACGGCGGCGGCTGATGGCGGCCTGGTGGGCGAGGGCCCGGTTCACCGCGATCCGCACCAGGTAGGCGCGCGGGTTGTCGATCCGCTCCGCGCTCGATGCCCGGTTCCTGGTCGTCCACGACAGCCATGTCTCCTGCAACACGTCCTCGGTGTCGGCGACACTGCCGAGCATGTTGTAGACGATGGAGAACAGCAGCTCACGGTGGTCGTTGAACACCTGTGTCGCGGTGTTCGCCACCGGATCCGACGCCACCTCCCGCGGGCCGCCCTCGGACAAGGCTGCCGGTGAGTCTGGCGGTGGGTAGTACATCGCAGGGCCTCCCGTCGCGGATGCGTTCCGAACTGAGAGCGACCCAGGCACCCGGAGTGTGACATCCACCCCGGAAATGTGATCCACATCTCACCGACGGCCTGCGATGTCATGCTGAGGCGCCGTCCCGATCGGCGGCCGGACGTCTGACTCCGGTAGGCGAAGAGGAGTCTGGTTGCGATCTTGCAGAAGCGCGATCCATGCGTCGGGACCGGTTCGGTGGTGGTTCGGCGTCCTGTCGTCGGCGTCCTCGGCGTCAGGGTCCGGGATGACGTTCACGGTGAACCGGATGGTCCCGCGGGCGATGCCAAGCGGTACTTTGCGGACACCTTGGGCGAGCCCCCTGGTCGCCACCGAAAATCCAGGCCGCCCGACCCGACGCCCCCGCAGCCCGGCGAGGTCATGACCGATTCGTACAAGACCCGTGGTGCGTGTCCGTTCTACGTTCGGACCATGACTCCACAACTCGACGCGATCGGCATCACGACCGCGGATCTGACCGCATCGCTCGCCTTCTACCGCCGGCTCGGGCTCGACATCCCGGCCGAGGCGGATTCCGCACCCCATGTCGAAGTGACCCTGCCGGGCGGGCAGCGCCTCATGTGGGACACCGAGGACGTCATCCGCTCCTACGACCCCGAGTGGTCCGGTGCGCGGGGCGGCGACCGGGTCGGGCTCGCGTTCCGCTGCGACGGTCCCGCGGAGGTGGACGCGGTGTACGACGATCTGACCGGCGCCGGGTACCGGGGCCATCTGAAGCCGTGGGACGCCGTGTGGGGGCAGCGTTACGCGGTGGTCCTCGACCCGGACGGCTGCGCGGTGTCGCTGTTCGCCAACGCCTCGCAGTAGGCGGTCAGGGTGGTACCGGCCAGTTCGCGCATCTCGCGCGCAAGATGCGCCTGGTCGGTACAGCCCGCCGCGAGCGCCGCCTCGGCGTAAGGCGTTCCGCACCGTACGAGAGCGAGCGCACGCTGCAGCCGCAGGACCCGGGCCAGGGTCTTGGGCCCGTAGCCGAAGGCCGCCAGGGAACGGCGGTGCAGTTGGCGGGCGCCGAGACCGGCCGTGTGCGCGGTCTCGGCGACGGACCGGCCCCGCGCCAGCTGCCGGGCGACGAACCGCATCAGCGGGTCCGCCGGCCCGGTCTCGGCCGCCTGCCGCAGCGCCACGGACTCCAGGGCCGCGGCAGGGTCGGCGGCATCGGCGATGCGCTCGGCGAGTACCCGCACCTGGGCGGCGGACCACAGATCAGCGAGCTCGACCCGCTGGTCACGCAGTTCGTCCGCCGGTACACCGAGGAGCGCCGGCGCGGTGCCCGGGGCGAACCGGATGCCGGTGAACCGCCCGCCGGTCGCCCCGGCGGGCTCGTACGCGTGGGTGTCGGGCCCGGCGACGAGCAGCCGACCGTCGATCCAGAGCAGGTCCATGCAACCGTCGGGCAGTACCGGTCGGAGAGGCCCCTCGGGCGCCTGCCGGGTCCAGACGATCGCTCCGCCGAACCGGGACTCCCGCTCCTCGTACGTTTCGACCACGGCTCCACGCTAAGGGTTGTCCGGCACCAAGGGCCGTCCCGTGATCCCTGGCGGGCGCACGACGACAGCCACGGCACCTCGCGGCATTGCCGGAACGCCCTGATACATCCGGTATGAGGGCGCTCCTCCGCCTTGCGATGCACCGCACCCGACGCCGCGCGCTGATCCACCGGGGATTACGGGACAGCCCTCAGGAATGGGACTCCCGGGACCGCTTCGTCCCCTGCTCCGCCTCCTTGGCCGGGTCCTTGGCCATGTCCTTCTCGCCCCTCGGCTGCAGCAGCCGGGACTTCACATCGTCCGGCGGCAGGAATCGCGACCACCGCTCCGGGAACTCGGACGGCATATAGGGACTGTCACCGTCCTCGTCGCAATCCGCCTGTGTCCGCGCCACCAACTCCGCGGCCTGGGCGGCCCGCGCCCGGTCGTTGGCCGCGCGTGCCGCCGCCGTCGCCACCGACGGCCACACCCGGTCGATGGCGGCGTTGACCGCCGCCCCCACCAGTACCGCGAACGCGGAGATACCGATCCACAGCAGCACGGCGATGGGGGCGGCCAGCGACCCGTAGATCGTCGGCCCCTCGACCGTACTGGTCAGATAGATCCGCAGCACGAAGCTGCCGACCACCCACATGGCGAGCGCCACGAGCGCGCCCGGTACGTCCTCCATCCAGGGCGACCGGACCGGCACGGACACGTGGTAGAGCGTCGTCAGGAACGCGATCGACAGCACGATCACCAGCGGCCAGTACAGGACGCTGATGACTTCCGTGCCCCACGGGACGAACTCCACGACCCGGTCGGGGCCCACCACGAGCAGCGGCAGTACGACCGCGCCGAGCAGCAGCGCGACGATGTACAGCAGGAAGGAGAGCAGCCGCGTCTTGACGATGCCTCGCTGGCCGTCGAGGCCGTACATCACGGTGATCGTGTCGATGAAGACGTTCACGGCGCGGGACCCCGACCAGAGCGCGATCGCGAAACCGATCGAGATGACATCGGGCCGGGCACCGGTCGTGACGTCCGCCAGGAGCGGTTTCGCGAAGTCGTTGACGCCCCGCTGGGACAGGACCGTCTGCGCGGCGTTGAGGATGTTGCTCTCGATGGACGCGACCGTGGTGGTGTTCGTCCACGCATCGACGTAACCGAGCAGTCCGATGAGTCCGAGCAGCAGTGGCGGCAGGGACAGCAGGGTGAAGAACGCCGCCTCGGCCGCGAGCCCCAGAATGCGGTACTCCATGCACGAGTTGACGGTGTCCTTGAGCAACTGCCAGACCATCTGCCGCTTGGATACGTTGCGGTAGAGGACTCGGGCCCGGTGGAGCCGACCCGGTGGCCGCTCGGGTGTTTCATTTGCTGCCTGCACATCTTTACCGTAGCGGCATGGCAGCCACCACCCACACCGTGTCCAATCAGGTCCCGCCGCTGGTCGGCTACGACGTCTTCGCGGCCGACCGCGCACTCACCGAGGCCGTGGAGCGGCATCTCGCGCCCGAGCTGCTCGACGACGCACGGAACGAGCTCACCGAGCTGGGCCGGTCCGCGGGGTCGGCACAGGCCCAGGAGTGGGGTGCGCTGGCGAACGAGTATGCGCCGAAACTGCGCACTCATGACCGTTACGGGCATCGCATCGACGAGGTGGAGTTCCATCCCGCCTATCACCGGCTGCTGGGGCACGCGGTCGGCGCGCGGCTGACCGATGCCTGGGACCGACCGGGCGGTCATGTGCGTCGCGCGGCCGGGTTCCTCGTGTGGACGCAGGCCGAGGCCGGGCACGGCTGCCCGCTGTCGATGACGCACGCGGCGGTGCCCGCGCTGCGGACCGATCCGGTGCTGGCCGCCGAGTGGGAGCCGCGACTGACGTCGTCGGTGTACGAGCGGGAGCTCCGCCCCGCCGCGCAGAAGGCCGGTGTGCTCTTCGGGATGGGCATGACGGAGAAGCAGGGCGGCACCGATGTGCGGTCCAACACGACACGGGCCGAGCCGCTGTCCACCGACGGCGAGTATCTGCTCACCGGGCACAAGTGGTTCTGTTCGGCGCCGATGTCCGACGGTTTCCTGGTACTGGCGCAGGCACCAGGCGGGCTGACGTGCTTCCTGCTGCCCCGGGTGCTGCCCGACGGCACCCGTAACGTGTTCGCGATCCAGCGCCTCAAGGACAAGCTGGGCAACCGGTCCAACGCGTCGAGTGAGGTCGAGTTCGACGGGACGTGGGCACGCCGGGTCGGCGAGGAGGGACGTGGGGTCCGCACCATCATCGAGATGGTGGCGGCGACCCGGCTGGACTGTGTGACCGGGTCGGCGGCGCTGATGCGGCAGGCGGTGGCGCAGGCTATCCACCACTGCACGTATCGCAGCACGTTCGGCGGGGTGCTGATCGAGAAGCCGCTGATGCGGAACGTCCTGGCCGATCTGGCGCTGGAGTCCGAGGCGGCGACGGTGCTGGCACTGCGGCTGGCCGCCGCGTACGACGCCGGTACGGAGGCGGAGGCCGCATTCCTGCGGATCGCGGTGCCCACGGCGAAGTACTGGGTGACGAAGCGGTGCACACCCATGGTGGGCGAGGCGCTGGAATGCCTGGGCGGCAACGGTTACGTCGAGGAGTCCGGGATGCCGCGGCTGCTGCGCGAGGCGCCGCTCAACTCGATCTGGGAGGGCTCCGGGAACGTACAGGCCCTGGACGTCCTGCGGGCGCTGCAGCGTGAACCCCAGGCCCTGAACGCGTTCCTCCAGGAGGTCGGCAGGGCGCGTGGTGCCGATCACCGGCTGGACGGAGCGATCAAGGGCATGCTGACCGAGCTCGCCGATCTGAACGGGATCGAGGCGCGGGCCCGTCGGCTCGTCGAACGGATGGCGCTGGTACTGCAGGGGTCGCTGCTGGTCCGCTGGGCGCCGCCGGAGGTCGCCGACGCGTTCTGTGCCTCGCGGCTGGGCGGGGACTGGGGCGCCGCGTTCGGGACGCTGCCGCACAGTCTGGACCTGGCATCGATCGTGGAGCGAGCGCGGCCCGTCGCGCACTGATCCGCCCGGAACAGCGACGGAGGGTGGTGCTGCGCCGACACGGCACCACCCTCCATGCTGTGCACACCGAACAACAGGGCACAGGCTCCGCCGTGCGGTGATACGCCACTCTCGTACGCACCTGTGGGTCCGCGCCAGAGTTGCAAAGGGTTGCAACCATTGTGTGGAGTGCGCGGTATCGGGAACCCCACAACGGCAGGATGGGCCCCGTGGGCCGCCGACACGGCCCTCGTGTCTGGGGGGATTTCGACAGTGGAGACACATGCTGCCGAGCTGACAAGGCTGACGGCCATGGACTCGGACCGGGCCACGCGCCATCTCCACAGGGCCCGGGAGACGAGGCCGGCGGGCGACCGGATGCCGGTCGCGCCGCGGGCCGAGATCGGTGCCTCGTGGGAGCGGGTGCTGCGCAGGGGCATCGATCCGGAGCAGTCCACGGAGAGCGTGCTGCTGGATCTCGACGAGATCGAGCACCGACGCCGGAGTTCGGCGCTGGGTGAGGTGATGCCGCTGCTCAGCGAAGGGCTGGTCTCCGTCGCCGACGCCGCGCAGCAGATCATGGTCGTCGCCGATGTCGAGGGCCGGGTGCTGTGGCGGGAGGGCAATCCGGGGGTGCTGCGCCGGGCCGACGGCATCTGCCTGGAGGAGGGTGCCGCCTGGTCCGAGGCCGACACGGGCACGAATGCGATCGGTACGGCAATCGCCGGGCGCGCCCCGGTACAGGTCCACTCGTCCGAACACTTCGTCCACAGCCTGCACACCTGGACGTGCGCGGCGGCCCCGGTCCGTGACCCGCGGGACGGCCGGATGATGGGCATCGTCGACGTCAGCGGGCCCGCGTCCACCTACCATCCGACGACGCTCGCCCTGGTCGGTTCGGTGGCCCGGCTCGCCGAGAGCGAGATCCGGAACCGGCATCTGATCGCGATCGACCGGCTGCGGTCGGTGGCCGCGCCGCTGCTCGCCCGGCTGGGCGGCCGGGCGATGGCGGTGGACGCGCAGGGCTGGCTGGCGGCGGTCACCGGGATGCCGCCGGTGGACCGGCTGCCCCTGCCGAAGTCGCTGCAGCCGGGCCGGGTGTGGCTGCCGTCGCTCGGCATGTGCCGGGTGGAGCCACTGCTCAGCGGCTGGCTCGTGCAGGTGGCGGACGGCCCGTCGGATGGTCCGCCGCGCCGGGTGGTCCTCGACCTGAGCCGGCCGCGCGGCCTCGCGGTCAATGTGGTGGGCCCGGTCGGCACCTGGACCCAGCGGCTCTCACCGCGCCATGCCGAGCTGCTGTACACGCTGGCGCTGCACCGCGAGGGGCGGACGGCGTCCGAGCTGGCGGAGGACATCTTCGGCGATGCGACCCGCACCGTGACGGTCCGGGCCGAGATCTCGCGGATGCGGCGCCACTTGGCCGAGGTGCTGGCGCACCGCCCGTACCGTTTCGGCGAGGGCGTCGAGGTGGAGGTGATCCACCCGGAGCATCCGGGCGATCTGCTGCCGCGCTCGACGGCTCCGGTGGTGGTCAGGGCCCGTCCGACGGGGTGACCTGAGAACCGGAATGCTCCAGTGCGTACCGGGGGGCAGGCTTTGGCCAAAGCTGCACGGCATGGTTCCCTGACAGCCATGAGCAACACGGAACCCACAGCTGCCGCCACCGAGGTGACCGTCTGGTCCCTGGAACAGACCTCCCCCGACGACCTGCGGCCCGCCGCAGCCCCCGAGGGCGACATCCGGATCGTACGGTCGGCGGTGCCGCTGCCCGAGTTCAGCCGGTTCCTGTACACGGCGGTCGGGGGTGACATCCAGTGGACCGACCGGCTCTCGATGACGTACGCACAGTGGCGGGAGGCGCTGGACCGGCCCGGCGCGGAGACCTGGGTGGCGTACGAGAACGGGACCCCGGCCGGGTACATCGAACTGGACCCGCAGGACGACGGCGTCGTCGAGATCATGTACTTCGGACTGATCCCGGCGTTCCGCGGCCGCCGGATCGGGGGCCATCTGCTCGCCTACGGGGCCGCGCGCGCCTGGGACCTGGCGGAGCGCTGGCCGGAGCGGACGCCGACGAAGCGGGTGTGGCTGCACACCTGCTCCAAGGACGGCCCGCACGCGATGGACAACTACCTCCGGCGCGGGTTCCGGCTCTTCGACACGAAGGTGGAGCTGGAGCCGGACGTGGCCACGCCGGGGCCTTGGCCGGGGGCGCAGCGGTAGGAGTCGGGCCGGCGCCGTGCGCGCCGAGGGGCCGTCCCCGGACCGCGGCCAGGCCGTCCGGGGACCGCGGCCAGGCCGTCCGCGGAGCGTGGCCCCCTGTTGCGCCCCGCCGCGCGAGCCGCCGCGCCGGATCGCCGCGCGTTTGCCGGTGCCTGCGGCCGCCCGGGGGCGGCGATCCGACCGGACCCCCATACGGACACACCGGGAGCTAGCGGCCCATTCGGATCGGAACGCCTCCGCCCCGGCGTGACCGACACCACATCATCTCATCTTTCGGGACAGTCTCGTCCACATCATGGATAGTGGTGGACTGCTCCGAGATGCGCGTGACACGCTTCCGTCATGTCTGGAACTGGGATTGCCTTGGTGAGTCGACGCCACGTCGACCTCGGCCGCATGTCCAGCGCCATCTGTCCGGCGAGCTGAGAGTCCCAGCACCCGCCGCGTTCCCCTTTTCTCTGCAACTCCTGCGCACCGCCGCGCCTCAGCGCGAGTGTGCAGTTCAGAGCCGCCCTCCCGCAGTCCCGAAGGACGTACTGTCATGGCCGCCACCCCGGAACAGCCTGCGACCACCACGCCCCGCCGCAAGGCCGGACGCCACCGTGGCGAGGGCCAGTGGGCCGTGGGACACCACACTCCGCTCAACGGCAATGAGCAGTTCAAGAAGGACGACGACGGTCTCAATGTGCGGACACGCATTGAGACGATCTACTCCAAGCGCGGATTCGACTCGATCGACCCCAACGATCTTCGCGGGCGCATGCGCTGGTGGGGTCTCTACACCCAGCGCAAGCCGGGGATCGACGGCGGCAAGACCGCGATCCTGGAGCCCGAGGAGCTGGACGACAAGTACTTCATGCTGCGGGTCCGGATCGACGGCGGCCGGCTGACCACCGCGCAGCTGCGCGTCATCGGCGAGATCTCGCAGGAGTACGCACGCGGCACCGCGGACATCACCGACCGGCAGAACATCCAGCTGCACTGGATCCGCATCGAGGACGTCCCGGCGATCTGGGAGAAGCTGGAGGCCGTCGGGCTCTCCACCACCGAGGCATGCGGCGACTGCCCGCGTGTGATCATCGGTTCGCCGGTGGCGGGGATCGCCGCCGACGAGATCATCGACGGCACGCCCGCGGTCGACGAGATCCACGACCGGTACATCGGCAACAAGGAATTCTCCAACCTGCCGCGCAAGTTCAAGACCGCGATCTCCGGCTCACCGGTGCAGGACGTGGTCCACGAGATCAACGACATCGCGTTCGTCGGCGTGGTCCACCCCGAGCACGGTCCGGGTTTCGACGTCTGGGTCGGTGGCGGGCTCTCCACCAACCCGCGGCTCGCCGAACGCCTGGGCGCCTGGGTGCCGTTGGACGAGGTCCCGGACGTCTGGGCCGGTGTGGTGGGGATCTTCCGTGACTACGGCTACCGGCGGCTGCGTACCCGCGCCCGTCTGAAGTTCCTGATGGCCGACTGGGGCCCGGCGAAGTTCCGCCAGGTACTGGAGGACGAGTACCTCGAGCGCCCGCTGATCGACGGGCCCGCCCCCGAGCAGCCGAGCAGCCGCTGGCGCGACCACGTGGGTGTCCACCAGCAGCAGGACGGACGTTTCTACGTCGGGTTCGCGCCCCGGGTCGGCCGGGTGGACGGCTCCACGCTGGCCAAGATCGCCGACCTGGCGGCCGCACACGGCTCGGACCGGCTGCGCACCACCGTCGAGCAGAAGATGCTCATCCTCGACGTCGAGCAGGACCAGGTGGACTCCTTGGTCACGGGACTCGAGGCGCTCGACTTCCAGGTGAAGCCCTCGCCCTTCCGGCGCGGCACGATGGCCTGCACCGGCATCGAGTTCTGCAAGCTGGCGATCGTCGAGACGAAGGCACGCGGTGCCTCGCTGATCGACGAACTGGAGCGCCGCATGCCGGAGTTCGACGAGCCGCTCACCATCAACATCAACGGCTGCCCCAATGCCTGCGCCCGCATCCAGACCGCGGACATCGGCCTCAAGGGTCAGCTCGTCCTGGACGCAGACGGCAACCAGGTCGAGGGTTACCAGGTGCACCTCGGTGGCGCACTGGGCCTGGAGGCCGGCTTCGGCCGCAAGGTCCGTGGCCTGAAGGTCACTTCCGCCGAGCTGCCCGACTACGTCGAGCGGGTGCTGGGCCGATTCCAGGCGGAGCGTGAGGACGGCGAGCGGTTCGCGACCTGGGCGGCGCGGGCCAGTGCGGAGTCACTGTCATGAGCGAGCGCGCCGCACCGTTCTACTGCCCGTACTGCGGCGACGAGGACCTGCGCCCGCACGAGACCGGGCACGGCGCCTGGGAATGTGCTTCCTGCAACCGCGCGTTCCGGTTGGGGTTTCTGGGCCTGCTGACCCGGGGACTGCAGCGCAACGACGTCGAAGGGGACGGGATATGACGGAGACTCTGCAGACCGGACGGCTCGGGGCCGAGGAGCTCAGGGAGCTGGCCGAGCGGGCGGGCCGGGAACTCGAGGACGCCTCCGCGCCGGAGATCCTGCAGTGGGCCGCCGACACCTTCGGCAAGCGGTTCTGTGTCACCTCCTCGATGGAGGACGCGGTCGTGGCGCACCTCGCGTCCCGCGTCCTCCCGGGTGTCGACGTGGTCTTCCTCGACACCGGTTACCACTTCGAGGAGACGATCGGCACGCGTGACGCCGTCGAGGCCGTGATGGACGTCAACGTCATCACGCTCACCCCGCGGCAGACGGTGGCCGAGCAGGACGCCGAGTACGGGCCGAAGCTGCACGACCGGGACCCCGATCTGTGCTGCAAGCTGCGCAAGGTCAAGCCCCTCGAGGAGGGTCTGACGTCGTACACGGCCTGGGCGACAGGGCTGCGCCGCGACGAGTCCCCGACCCGGGCGAACACCCCGGTCGTCGGCTGGGACGAGAAGCGGCAGAAGGTCAAGATCTCGCCGATCGCCCGCTGGACGCAGGACGACGTCGACGCGTACGTGGCGGAACACGGCGTTCTCACCAACCCGCTGCTGATGGACGGATACGCCTCCGTGGGCTGTAGGCCGTGCACCCGCCGGGTGCTGGAGGGCGAGGACGCACGCGCCGGACGCTGGGCCGGCCGGGGCAAGACCGAGTGCGGGCTGCACGACTGATGACGACTGATGACGACTGATCAGGAGATACCGATGAGCGTGACGGAGACGGGTGCCACCATCTGGCTGACCGGTCTGCCGAGCGCGGGCAAGACCACCATCGCGTACGAACTCGCCGGGCGGCTGCGCGGCGAGGGCCACCGCGTGGAGGTGCTCGACGGCGACGAGATCCGGGAGTTCCTCTCCGCGGGTCTCGGCTTCTCCCGCGAGGACCGCCACACCAACGTCCAGCGGATCGGCTTCGTCGCCGAACTGCTGGCGGCCAACGGCGTGAAGGTGCTGGTCCCGGTCATCGCCCCGTACGCGGACAGCCGGGACGCGGTACGCAAGCGTCACCAGGCGGAGGGCACCGCGTACCTGGAGGTGCATGTCGCGACTCCGGTCGAGGTGTGCTCCGTACGTGATGTGAAGGGCCTCTACGCCAAGCAGGCGGCGGGCGAGATCAGCGGACTCACCGGGGTCGACGACCCGTACGAGGCGCCCGAATCGCCGGACCTGCGGATCGAGTCGCACCAGCAGACCGTGCAGGAGTCCGCGGCGGAGCTGTACGCGCTGCTGAGCGAGAGGGGTGCAGCGTGACGACCGTCGCGACTGTGTCGGAAGGTACCGACAATCCGTACGCACTCAGCCACCTGGACTCCCTGGAGTCCGAGGCGGTGCACATCTTCCGTGAGGTGGCGGGAGAGTTCGAGCGACCGGTGATCCTGTTCTCCGGCGGCAAGGACTCGATCCTGATGCTGCACCTGGCGCTCAAGGCGTTCGCGCCGGCACCGGTGCCGTTCACGCTGCTGCACGTCGACACCGGGCACAACTTCCCCGAGGTCCTCGACTACCGCGACCGCACGGTCGCCGAGCACGGGCTGCGGCTGCACGTCGCCTCCGTGCAGGAGTACATCGACGCCGGGAAGCTCCGCGAGCGCCCGGACGGCACCCGCAACCCGCTGCAGACCGTGCCGCTGACCGAGGCGATCCAGGAGCACCGCTTCGACGCCGTGTTCGGCGGCGGCCGCCGTGACGAGGAGAAGGCACGCGCCAAGGAGCGGGTCTTCTCGCTGCGCGACGAGTTCTCCCAGTGGGACCCGCGCCGCCAGCGTCCCGAGCTGTGGCAGCTGTACAACGGCCGCCACGCCCCCGGCGAGCACGTCCGGGTCTTCCCGATCTCCAACTGGACCGAGCTCGACGTCTGGCAGTACATCGAGCGTGAGGGCATCGAGCTTCCGGAGATCTACTTCGCCCACGAGCGGGAGGTCTTCAACCGCTCCGGGATGTGGCTGACCGCCGGTGACTGGGGCGGCCCCAAGGAGGGCGAGCGGGTCGAGACCCGGCAGGTGCGCTACCGCACCGTCGGCGACATGTCCTGCACCGGCGCGGTCGACTCGGACGCCACGACGCTCGCCGCCGTGATCACCGAGATCGCCGCCTCCCGGCTCACCGAGCGGGGCGCGACGCGCGCCGACGACAAGATGTCCGAGGCCGCGATGGAAGACCGCAAGCGCGAGGGGTACTTCTAAGATGTCCGCACTCACCCAGCACGCAGAGCAGTTGTCGACCACGACCCTGCTGCGGTTCGCCACCGCGGGGTCCGTCGACGACGGCAAGTCCACCCTCGTCGGACGCCTTCTGCACGACTCCAAGTCGGTCCTCACCGACCAGCTCGAGGCCGTCGAGCACGCCTCGCGCAGCCGGGGCCAGGAGGCGCCGGACCTGGCGCTGCTGACCGACGGACTGCGGGCCGAGCGCGAGCAGGGCATCACCATCGATGTCGCCTACCGCTACTTCGCCACGCCGCGCCGACGGTTCATCCTTGCCGACACCCCGGGGCATGTGCAGTACACCCGGAACATGGTGACGGGGGCCTCGACGGCCGAGTTGGCCGTCGTCCTGGTGGACGCCCGCAACGGTGTCGTCGAGCAGACCCGCCGGCACGCCGCCGTCGCCGCGCTGCTGCGGGTGCCGCACGTGGTCCTGGCCGTCAACAAGATGGACCTGGTCGACTACGCGGAGCCCGTATTCGCCGCCATCGCCAAGGAGTTCACCGCGTACGCCGCCTCGCTCGGCGTCCCGGAAATCACCGCGATCCCGATCTCCGCGCTCGCGGGAGACAACGTCGTGGAGCCGTCCGCGCACATGGACTGGTACGGCGGCCCGACGGTCCTCGAACATCTGGAGACGGTGCCGGTCAGCCACGACCTCACCGGCTGCCACGCACGCTTCCCCGTCCAGTACGTGATCCGGCCGCAGACCGCCGAGCACCCCGACTACCGGGGCTACGCGGGCCAGATCGCCGCCGGTGCGTTCCGCGTGGGCGAGGCCGTCACGGTCCTGCCCTCGGGCCGCACGTCGACGATCGCCGGGATCGACGCGCTCGGCGAGAGCGTCGACATCGCCTGGGCTCCCCAGTCGGTGACCATCCGGCTCGCCGACGACATCGACGTCTCGCGCGGTGACCTCATCGCACCGGCCGACGACGCGCCGGCGGTCACCCAGGACGTCGAGGCAACCGTCTGCCACGTCGCGGACCAGCCGCTCGTGGTCGGCCAGCGGGTGCTGCTCAAGCACACCACCCGCACGGTCAAGGCGATCGTCAAGGACATCCCGTCGCGGCTGACGCTGGACGACCTCTCGCAGCACCCGGCGCCCGGCCGGCTCGTCGCCAACGACATCGGCCGGGTCGTCGTCCGTACCGCCGAGCCGCTCGCGCTGGACGCGTACGCGGACTCCCGGCGCACCGGCTCGTTCCTGCTGATCGACCCGGCGGACGGCACCACGCTGACGGCCGGCATGGCAGGCGCCTCGTTCGCCGCCGAGGCCCAGACCGAGGCCGACGCCGCCGACGACGACGCCGAATGGGACTTCTGATGGTTGTCGACATCTACGCGACGTTCGCGAAGGAGGGCGGCCGCATCGGCAGCGGCGCCCTCGGCAGCGGCCAGGGCGGGGTTGCGCGATGTGCGTGATGACGTACGCGCACTGCCTGCGCGCCCGCTTGCACCAGCCGCACCGCCTGCACCGCCAGTTCAGACGAAGACATGCCGACTTCCCGGCTGCGTCCCCGTAACCGATCGAGGGACGTGAGCACCGGGCCAACGAGAGGAAAGCCTCCCGTGCCTGCCACCCGTACCACCCTGCGCCGCGGCCTCGCCGCTTCCGCCGCCCTGCCGCTGCTCGCCGTTGCGCTCACCGCCTGCGGCTACGGCGCCGCGGCGAAGGACGACGACGCCAAGAAGGCGAACGTCTCCGCCGACGGCAAGAAGCTCTCCGCGGACACCGTGAAGATCGGCTATTTCCCGAACCTCACGCACGCCACCGCCCTGGTCGGCATCCAGGAAGGCATCATCGCCAAGGAGCTCGGGGGCACGACGGTCAAGCCGTCGACGTTCAACGCGGGCCCGTCCGAGATCGAGGCGCTCAACGCCGGTTCGATCGACATCGGCTTCATCGGCCCCTCCCCTTCCATCAACGGCTTCACCAAGTCCAAGGGCAAGAGCCTGCGGATCATCGGCGGTGCGGCGTCCGGTGGTGTGAAGCTGGTCGTCGACCCGAAGAAGATCAAGAGCCTGGACGACCTCAAGGGCAAGAAGATCGCCACCCCGCAGCTCGGCAACACCCAGGACGTGGCGTTCCTCAACTGGATCTCCGAGAAGGGCTGGAAGGTCGACGCCCAGAGCGGCAAGGGCGACGTCTCCGTGGTCCGCACGGACAACAAGGTGACCCCGGACGCCTACAAGTCCGGTTCCATCGACGGCGCCTGGGTTCCTGAGCCGACCGCATCCAAGCTGGTCGCGCAGGGCGCGAAGGTGCTCCTCGACGAGTCGACACTCTGGCCGGACAAGAAGTTCGTGATCACGAACATCATCGTGTCGCAGAAGTTCCTCACGGAGCACCCGGACGTCGTCGAGGCGGTACTGCGCGGTTCGGTCAACACCAACGCGTGGATCAACGCCAACCCGGACGAGGCGAAGGCGTCCGCCAACACGGCGCTCAAGGAGTTGTCCGGCAAGGAGCTGCCGGCCGAGGTCCTCGACCCGGCGTGGAAGTCGATCCAGTTCACCGATGACCCGCTGGCGGCCACGCTCGACACGGAGGCCAAGCACGCGGTGAAGGCGGGCCTGCTGGAGCAGACGGACCTGACGGGCATCTACGACCTGAAGCCGCTGAACAAGATCCTCAAGGCCGCGGGCAAGCCCGAGGTCGCCGACGCCGGTCTCGGCGTCAAGTAAGCCACCCGACCGTTCCAGGATCTCCCAGGAGGTGACGACCATGGCGACGACCACGCTCACCAAGGCCGAGGACCGTACGGCGGTCGGGCACGCCGCCCGTATCGACCACGTCTCGAAGTCCTTCGGCGGACCGGAGGGACAGCAACTCGTCCTGGACGACATCACGCTCGATGTCGCCCCCGGCGAGTTCGTCACCCTCCTGGGAGCTTCCGGCTGCGGTAAATCGACACTGCTCAACCTGGTGGCCGGACTCGACCGCCCGACCGCGGGGTCCATCGAGACCCCCGGCGGGCGGCCGGCCCTGATGTTCCAGGAGCACGCCCTCTTCCCCTGGCTGACCGCGGGCAAGAACATCGAACTCGCGCTTCGGCTGCGCGGCGTACCCAAGTCCGACCGCCGCCGGGAGGCGGAGCGGCTGCTCGAACTCGTGCGGCTCGGCGGGGCGTACGGGAAGCGGGTGCACGAACTCTCGGGCGGCATGCGGCAGCGGGTGGCGATGGCCCGCGCGCTCGCCCAGGACAGTCAACTGCTGCTGATGGACGAGCCGTTCGCCGCTCTCGACGCCATCACCCGGGATGTACTGCACGACGAGCTGACCCGGATCTGGCGCGAGACGAACGTCTCGGTCCTCTTCGTCACGCACAACGTGCGGGAGGCGGTCCGGCTCGCCCAGCGGGTCGTCCTGCTGTCGTCGCGGCCGGGCCGGATCGCCCGGGAGTGGGCGGTCGGCATCGACCAGCCGCGCCGCATCGAGGACACCGCGGTGGCGGAGCTGTCCGTCGAGATCACCGAACAACTGCGTGGGGAGATCCGCCGACATGGCCAGCACTGACACCACCGCCGAGGACGGCACCGCCTCGTCCGGCTCCGTCAAGGCCGCCGCCCAGGACCTGGCCGGGCTGGAGGCGGGGCTCGACGCGCTCGACGCGGTGCGGGTGAGCCGGACCCCGGTGCGCCAGGTGCTGGTGCGGAAGGTTCTGCCGCCGGTCGTGGCCGTCGCGCTGGTGCTCGTCGTCTGGCAGATCCTCATCTGGGCGAAGGTCACCGACGACTACAAGCTGCCGTCGCCGTCGCAGGTCTGGGGCGAGGTGACCAACGCGTGGGCGCAGGGCACCTTGCTCGACTACATCTGGACGAGCGTCTCGCGCGGCCTGCTCGGCTTCCTGCTGGCGCTCGTCATCGGTACCCCGCTCGGGCTGCTGGTGGCGCGCGTGAAGGTGGTGCGCGCGGCCATCGGCCCGGTGCTGTCCGGTCTGCAGTCGCTGCCGTCGGTGGCGTGGGTGCCGCCCGCGGTGATCTGGCTGGGCCTCGACGACAGGATGATGTACGCGGTGATCCTGCTGGGCGCCGTCCCGTCGATAGCCAACGGTCTCGTCGCCGGTGTCGACCAGATCCCACCGCTGCACCTGCGGGCCGGACAGACACTGGGCGCCACCGGGCTGCGCGGCACCTGGCACATCGTGCTGCCCGCCTCGCTGCCCGGCTATCTGGCGGGTCTGAAGCAGGGCTGGGCGTTCTCCTGGCGCTCGCTGATGGCAGCCGAGATCATCGCCTCGTCGCCCGATCTGGGCGTGGGTCTGGGGCAGTTGCTGGAGCAGGGCCGCGAGACCAGCAGCATGTCGATGGTGTTCCTCGCCATCTTCCTGATCCTGATCGTCGGCATCGCCATCGACCTGCTGATCTTCAGCCCGCTGGAACGGTGGGTGCTGCGCAGCCGCGGTCTCCTCGTCAGTCGCTGATCCACGAAACCGAACCAGGAACCGAGTACCGTCATGGCTTCCCCCGTTCTTCTCGTCATCGCCCACGGCAGCCGCGATCCGCGGCACGCGGCGACCGTGCACGCGCTCACCGCGCGGGTCCGGGCGACGCGCCCCGGACTGCGCGTGGAGACCGGCTTCCTGGAATTCAACGCCCCGGCCGTGCCGCGGGTGCTGGAGCGGCTGGCCGCGGAAGGCGCCGGCGAGGTGGTGGCCCTTCCGCTGCTGCTGACCCGGGCCTTCCACGCCAAGACCGACATCCCCGCCGTGCTGCACGAGGCACAGACCCGGCTGCCGCGGCTGCGGATCCGGCAGGCGGAGGTGCTCGGCCCTTCGCCGCTGCTGAACTCCGCCCTGGAACGGCGGCTGTACGAAGCCGGGGTCTCCCCCGGCGACCGAAGCTCGACCGGGCTCGTCCTGACCTCGGCGGGCTCCACGGACCCGGAGGCGATCGCAGTGATCGCTGAAATCGCGCGGGAGCTGCGGCACACCGGTTGGTGCGCCGTGCGGCCTGCGTTCGCCTCCGCTGCATCTCCCGCAGGGTTCCCCCGCACCGAGGACACGGTACGGGCGCTGCGGGCCTCCGGCGTCGACCGCGTCGCCGTGGCCCCGTACGTCATCGCGCCCGGCCGCCTCCCCGACCGTATCGCCGCGGGCGCCCGGGAGGCGGGGGCGGATGTACTGGCCGACGTGCTCGGTCCTTCGCGGGAGCTGGCGCGGCTGCTGCTGCGCCGCTACGACGAGGCGTGTGTGCCGCGCGTGGCGGCGCTCACCGCCTGACAGCGATGCGGGACCCCCTTCGTCTGCCGACTGCCGACCGCGATCCGGCGCGGGGAGGCGGGCTCCGCGCCCGGAGCGCCATGAGAAGTGCCCTCCGCGGTCCCGGAGGGGTACGGGCGGTCAGCCGACGTCGAGGCTGCCGGTGCGGGTGCGCTTGAGCTCGAAGAAGTCCGGGTATCCGGCCAGCACCCGGAAGCTGTCGAAGAGCCTGCCCGCCTCCTCGCCGCGCGGTGCTGCGCGCAGCACCGGGCCGAACCACACCGTGCCGTCGACATGGATCGTCGGCGTGCCGACATAGCCGTCCGCCTCCGGGTCCTTGCCCGCGTCATGGCTGCGTCGCAGTGCTTCGTCATAGCTCTCCGCGTGCGCGGCAGCGGCGAGCGCGGCGGGCAGGCCGAGCTCGGCGAGGGATTCGACGATCACCTCGTCGAAGTCCTCGTTCTTCTGCTGGTGGATGCGGGTGCCGAAGGCGGTGTAGAGGTCCCGGAGCACGCCGTCGCCGTGCTCGGCCGCCGCGGCGACCGCGACCCGTACCGGACCGATCGACTTGTCGACCAGTTCCCGGTACCAGTCGGGCAGTTCGTTGCCGGTGTTGTGCAGATGGAGGCTCATGACGTGGAAGCGGAGCTCGATGTCGCGCTGCTGCTCCACCTCCAGCATCCAGCGGGAGGTGATCCAGGCGAACGGGCAGGCCGGGTCGAAGTAGAAGTCGACGACGGCCCGGTCGGTAGCGTGATTCCGATGAGTGGTCATGGCCCGAGCGTAGCCAGTCAATGGCGTACGACAACGGGCCAATCATCACCACTTCCAGTGGGCCACTTTCAGGCCGCGGTCCACTGCGGATCGCGTCCGCTGCGGGCCAGTGCGCGCGCGAGGGCGGGCGCCGATCCGGGCACGTCGACCTCGTCGGCGAAGCCGCCGTACTGCCGGTAGAGCTCGGCGGACCCGTCGATGACGCAGAGGATGTACGCGGCAGCCCCTTCGGAGAGCTTGAGTTCCTGACCGGTCGCGCGGGCCACGTCCCAACTGTGCAGAGCCGTCTCCTCGATGAGCATCGCGGCGATCTCGGCCGCGGGGGAGGACGCATGGCCCAGGTCGATCTCGCCCTCCCAGACGGCCGGGTCCGACCAGGCGGCGACGGCCCGGTCCAGTTGTGCCGCGTACTGCTCGGCCCAGTCGGCGTCGGCGGTGAAGTCACGGGCGACGAGCTCGTCGGGGAGGGGCGTGCGCCGGGCGCGGTGCTCCAGGCCGTGCGAGGTGTAGAGCACCCAGTGGTTGATCAGTTCCCGCAGATCCCAGTCACCGCAGGGAGTGGTGGCCGCGGTCAGCTGTTCGGCGCTGATGCCACGGGCGATACGGGCCGCCTCGACGGCGCATTCGGTCATATGGGCGTGCTCGGTCTTCATGCACCGGACGGTACGGCCGGCCGCCGTCGCCCGTATTGAAGAAATGCGACAGCGGCCCGCGCCGACCGTCCGGCTCGCTCAGGACGTGGCGTCGACCAGTGCGGTGAGTTCGGCCACGGACATCGATCCGGGCTCCCGCCGCTCACGCGCGAACGTGTTCGCCGTGCGCTGCAGCACGTCGTTGACCGGTGTGGGGACCCCGTGCAGGCGCCCGAGCAGCGCGATCTCGCCATTGAGGTAGTCCGCCTCGATCGTGCCCGTACCGCGGCTGAGGCTCTGCCAGGACGAACCGCCGTCGCGCGGCGAGCCGTCGAACGGTTCGAAGCGGATCCGGCCGCCCCGCGCCTTCGCCTGTTCCTCCTGACCGACCGCGTCGATACCGGCGGCCTCCAGGACCGCCTTCCCCTCGGCGAGCGCCCGCTTGAACAGGGCGACGGCGTCGTCCCCGGTGAGCAGTCCGGTGACCGCCTCGATCGCGTTGGCGAGATTGGACAGGAGCTTGCCGTACTTCCAGCGCATCACGTCCGGCACGACCGGGGCGAGCAGCATCGACTTCTCCAGATCGGCGTCGATCCGCTCGGCCGTCCCGTCCGTGCCGGCGGGGTAGCGCCCGAGGTGCAGGATGCCGGTCAGCGGAGTGCCGGCCGCGGACACCTCACCGGGCCGGACGAAGGTGGCCGGCAGCCAGACGCACATCCCGTACACGTGCTGGAAACGTCGCAGCGCGAGGCGTTCGCTCTCCACACCGTTCTGTGCGCAGACCAGGGGCAGTTGCTCGCCGGCGGTACCGCCGCCCGCCACCGGCCGGGCGCTCCAGGCGTCGAGCGCGGCGGTGCTGTCCTGCGTCTTCACGGCGAGTACGAGGACGTCGTCGAGGGTCAGATCGACGGCTTCGGGCCGGTCGACGACGGGGAGGCGGTGGGTGCGGGGGCCGTCCGGCGTGGTGAGCCGGAGGCCGCCCTCGCGCAATGCCTCGTACTGCACGCCGCGCGCCACGAGGACGACGTCGTGGCCGGCCTCGGCCAGACGTCCCCCGATGGCTCCTCCGACGGCACCCGCTCCCACGATGATGTAGCGCATTCCTGCTCCCGTTCGGTGCGGCCGTACGTCACATGGTGGCGGTCAGATCCTATGCGCGGGCCCGGGAGCTTGTTCAGGGCGCCCGGTACCGGAACGGCTCACGCCCTGTGCCCGCACTCTCGGCGCTCTCCCGCGAGCAGTTCGGCCGAGGTGCCGTCCGGGGTCCGAGCCACGGGCTCCATCAGCCGCAGGGCTCGAGGCCTCCCGCTCGGTACCTCGGGACGGGCATCGCGCGGCAGCGTACTGGTGCCCCTCCCGGCAAACATTGCCGGTCAAGGCACTAGTCTCCCCGTTGTGTCCGATGCTTCGCGTGCTTTTGATGATTCGTTCCTGCTCGGGGGCGAGCTGCCTGTGCGGCGGCTCGGTTTCGGCACGGCCCAGCTGACAGGCCCGGGTTACTGGGGACCTCGCGGCACCCGGCAGGATGCCGTCGCGGTGCTGCGGCAGGCGGTGGAGCGCGGCGTGACCCTGATCGACACCGCCGACAACTACGGCCCGGAGCTGGCCGAGGAACTCGTCGCCGAAGCACTCCACCCGTACCGCGACGGTCCGGTGATCGCCACCAAGGGCGGCGTGGTGCGGACCAGCGACAGCGCCTGGCACATCGCGGGGCGCCCCGAACAGCTGCGGGCGATGTGCGAGGCCAGTCTGCGGCGGCTCCGGACCGAACGGATCGACCTCTATCAGCTGCATCGGCTGGATCCGGAGGTGCCCCTCGCCGAGCAGCTCGGGGCCCTGGACGCGCTGAGGCAGGAGGGTAAGATCCGTTTCATCGGCCTGGACACCCTCACCGCCGGCCAACTGCAGGAGGCCCTCTCCCTGACCGGGATCGCCTCGGTGCAGAACCGCTTCAATCTTCTCGACCGTTCGTCGGACGCGGTGCTGAGACTCTGCGAGACCCATGGCCTCGCCTTTCTGCCCTGGTTCCCGCTGGCGAACGGCGCCCTGACCGGTGAGTCCGCCGCCGCGCTCTCCGGTATCGCCGAACGGCATGGTGCCACCCGCGGGCAGATCGCCCTCGCCTGGCTGCTGCACCGCTCGCCCGTGCTGTGCCCGACCCCGGGCACGGGTTCGCCCGTCCATCTGGCGGAGAACCTCGGGGCTGCGGCGATCCGGCTGTCCACCGAGGACATGAGCCGCCTGGAGGCGCTCGCCCCCGCATGAAGGAGTACCCGCCGGTGACCATCACCTCCGCTTCCGTCCCTGCCTCTCCCGCCGCGCCGGTGCCGGTGATCCGGGCCCGTGACGTGCGGCTCGTCCGGGACGGCGACGTCCTGCTCGACTCGGTGTCGCTGACCGTGCGCAGCGGTGAGCACTGGGCCCTGCTCGGCGCCAACGGCGCCGGGAAAAGCACGCTGCTGGGGCTGCTCGGCGCGGTCACCCATCCCACCGACGGGTCGGTGGAGATCCTGGGACGGACGATCGGACGGGTCGACCTGCGGGAACTGCGGACCCTGCTGGGGCATGTCAACCCCCGCCATCCGCTGCGCTCACCGCTGTCGGTGCGCGAGGTGGTGCTGACCGGTCTGACGAACTCGGTCGAGCCGGTGCCGCGTTGGTCCGCGAGCGACGAACAGGCGGCGCAGGCCGACCGGTTGCTGAAGATGCTGGGCATGGAGGCGAAGACCGGTTCGCGCTGGCCGTCGCTCTCGCAGGGCGAGCGGGGCCGTACGCTCATCGCCCGCGCGCTGATGCCGCAGCCCCGGCTGCTGCTCCTCGACGAGCCGGCCACCGGGTTGGATCTCGCCGCCCGCGAACAGTTGCTGGACGCCCTGGACGCCTTGCGCGAGGAACATCCGGAGCTGGCGACGGTCCTGGTCACGCACCATCTGGAGGAGCTGCCCGCCTCCACCACACATGCGATGCTGCTGCGGGCGGGACGCTCCGTGGCCTCGGGTCCGGCCGACGAGGTGCTCACCACGGGCCGGGTCAGCGACTGCTTCGGACATCCGGTGCGGATCGCCCGCACGGACGGCAGGTGGACGGCGCGTGCGCAGCGTGTCCCCCGCGGCTGAGGACGGTCACGCGCCTTCGTGCACCGTCACTCGTCATCGGAGGGCCCGACGGCGAAGAGCGTCGCCTGATGGAAGTAGAGCAGCCAGCTCCGGCCGGTCAGCCGCCACAGCGAACTGCGGTGCGCCCGAAGCCCCTTGGACTCGGTCTCGAAGGTCAGATGGACGAGTCCGTCGGCCAGCTCGACCCCGTGCATCCGGGACGCGGTGAGCGGTCCGGGCCGTGGTGCGTCGTCGGCGATCAGCAGGGCGATGATCGCGTCACGGTTCCAGCAGCGGCCGGTGGCGTCGATCTCGCGGTACTCCGGGTGCAGTACCTGGGCGAGGAGTTCGGTGGAGGCGCGGACCAGCGGGTCGAGGAGGCTGAGCTCGCCCTCGATGGCCGCGGCGACACCGGGCGACGGCTCAGGCACGTGTCATCTCCCCGAGTTCGGTGACGGTGTTCCGGTCATGGGCACACCATAGGGCGCTCTGCCCGAGCAGCGCGGCCGCCGCGCCCCGTGGGGGAGAGCACGGCGGCCGCCGATTCGGTGGTGTCTGCTACTCAACGACCTTCAGCAGCTTGTTCGGCGTGCCCTCCGTCGCATTGGAGATCGCGTCGGGGGTGGCGCCGTCGGTGAGCGCCGTGGCGACCTCCGCCGGGGTGGCGTCCGGGTGTCCGGCGAGGTAGACGGCGGCGGCACCGACGACGTGCGGGGTCGCCATGGACGTGCCGGAGATGGTGTTCGTCCCGTCGTCGCTGTCGTTCCAGGACGAGGTGATGTCCGAGCCCGGGGCGTAGATGTCCACGATCGAGCCGTAGTTGGAGAACGACGACTGCTCGTCGTCCACCGTGGACGAGGCGACCGTGATGGCCTCCGGGACGCGGGCCGGGGAGCCCTCGCCCGCATCTGCGGACTCGTTTCCGGCGGCCACCGCGAAGGTGACTCCGGAGGCGATGGCCTTCTGGACCGCGGCGTCCAGAGCCGGGTCGGCGCTGCCGCCGAGGCTCATGTTGGCGACGGACGGGCCCTCGTGGTGCTCGGTGACCCAGTCGATGCCGGCGACGACCTGCTCGGTGGTGCCCGAGCCGGAGTCGTCGAGGACGCGGACGGCGACGATCTCCGCCTTCTTCGCGACGCCGTACGTCGCACCGGCGATGGTGCCGGCCACGTGGGTGCCGTGGCCGTTGCCGTCGTCGGCGCTGTCGTCGTTGTCCACGGCGTCGAAGCCCGAGGTGGCCCGGCCCTCGAACTCCTTGTGCGTGATCCTGACACCGGTGTCGATGACGTACGCCGTGACACCCTCACCCGCACTGTCCGGGTAGGTGTACGCGTTGTCGCCCGCGGTCTCGGTCTGATCGATCCGGTCGAGACCCCAGGACGGCGGGTTGTCCTGGGTGGCGTCGATGTGGAACTTCTTGTTCTGGACGACCTTGGACACGGCCGGGTCGGCCGCGAGCCGCTTGGCCTCCGTCAGCGAAAGTCCGCTGGCGGAGAAGCCGTTGATGGCGGAGGTGTAGTTGCGCTGCAGCTTGCCGCCGTACTCCTTGGCGAGCTTCGCCTTGTCGGCCTTCTGGTCCAGCATCACGATGTAGCTGCCCTGGACGGCGGTTGCCGCGTCGGCGCCGTAGACCGTCCCCATCGTCGGGGCGGGTGCGGCTCCGGCGAAGGACGTGCCGAACAGGGTGACTCCGGCGGCTGCGGCGACGGCGGTGATCGCCGCGGTGAGCTTGGTCCGGCGTGCGCGCTTGTGTATGGCCATGAAGAGGGATCTCCTCGTCATTCTTTGTGGGGGGATTGGCCCTCGGCCGGAAGATCTCCGGGGGCTGGCTCGACCCTCACCCATTGACGCGCGCAGATCAACCCCTTCACGCAGCTGTGACTTACTCAACAACCTTTCGTAATAAGGAACCGGCCAGCCAGTTTCAAGTCGGGCACCCAACCTGCCAACGACCTTTACATACAGGGTGCTTGCGCCGTCCCCGGACGGGAATGAAACCGTGTCCCTGCTCCCCTGCTCCCCTGCTCCCCTGCTCCCCTGCGTTGCGGGCAGGAGCGGACCGGCCGCCCGCGCTCACTCCGCATCAGCGAGGCGTCCACCGGCTCGCCGACCTCCTCCTCGCGCCAGGCGGCCGGGTCGGTCGAGAGGGTGACCGCGGACCCGCTCAGCGGTGGGCGAGGACGCGGGCCGGGGCCACCGAGGCCGACCGAGCCATGCCCGCTCACCGAGATTGCCGACGTACCGGGCAGGATGCCGAACAACCCGGTGAAGCCCTGAGCGTGAGGCCGAAGCACGGGGGCACGCCCGACAGCCTTTTACGTGTAAGGGCCTTGGACCGCCCCTCTCAGGGATCCACTGGCCCGCAAGGTGGAGAACGGTCCCCGCAGGTTCACCGGAGAGCATGAGGAGACGACTCGATTCCGCCCATAACTTCGGAGCAGCGACGGTGGCAGGGAGCCGACGTCGGTCACGAGGGGGCAGGTCCGTCATGAGAACAGTGGATTCGGCGCGCGCGGGGGCGCCACGCGTACGCGGCATCGCCGCCCGGGCCGGCGGCTGGAGCGCACGGCACCGATGGGCGGCGGTGACCGTATGGGTGCTGTTCGTCGTTCTCGCGATGGGACTCGGCTCGGCGACCGGCCGCGTCGACGTGAAGGAGAGCGATCAGCTGTCCGGCGAGGTGGGCCGGGCCGTGCAGATCACCGAGGACGCCGGGCTGAAGGATCCGGCGGGCGAGACGGTGCTCATCCAGGCCGACAGCCCCTCGGTGAAAGCCACTTCACCGGAGTTCCGCTCGGCCGTCGACGCCGTGATGCAGGCGGTCCAGTCCACCGGTGAAGTGACCGCCGTGACCTCCCCGTACGTGACGAAGACCATCTCGGCCGACGGTCGCAGCGCGCTCGTACAGTTCGAGATGCGGGGGGATCCCGAAACGGCGAGCGCGCGCGTCGAACCGGTGCTGAAGGCCGTCGACAAGGTCCAGGGCGAGCACGACGGTCTCGTGATCGAGGAGATCGGCAGCGCCAGCATGGGCAAGACCTTCGAAGACGCCTTCGGCGACGACTTCCAGCGGGCCGAACTCTCCGCCGTACCGGTCGCCCTGGGCATTCTGCTGATCGCGTTCGGGGCCCTCGTCGCCGCACTGCTGCCGGTGGCTCTGGCCATCACGGCGATCATCGCGACGATGGGGCTGATGGGCGTGGTCAGCCATCTCCAGCCGATGAGCGAGACGGCGAACTCGGTGATGCTGCTGGTCGGTCTGGCCGTCGGTGTCGACTACTGCCTCTTCTATCTGCGGCGCGAGCGCGAGGAACGGGCCAAGGGGCGCGACGCCCGGACCGCCCTGATGATCGCTGCGGCAACCAGCGGGCGCGCGATCATCGTCTCCGGTGTGACGGTCTGTGTCGCGATGGCGGGCATGCTCTTCACCGGTCTCGCCGAGTTCGAGGCGATGGGACTCGCCTCGCTCATGGTCGTTGCGGTCGCGATGGTCGGCTCGGTGACGGTCCTTCCCGCCCTGCTCTCGCTGCTCGGCGAGCGGGTCGAGAAGGGGCGGGTGCCGTTCCTCAACCGCCTCAAGCGGTCCTCCGGCACCCAGCGGAAGTCGACCGCTCACGACAACCACCCGCACCCGTCGGCCGTGCGACCGGGCGACGCGAGCGGCGAGAGCCGGGTGTGGCGTGCGGTACTCGACTCGGTGCTGCGCCGCCCCTGGACGGCGCTGGTGATCGCGGCGGGCGCACTCACCGCGATTGCGCTGCCCGCCGTCGGCATGCACACCCAGAACCTCACCCTGGACCAGGAGTTCGGCAGCTCGCTCCCGATCGTGCGGACATACGAGCGGCTCAACGCGGCATTCCCCGGCGGCGCCGACCCGGCCCGGGTCGTGGTGAAGGCCGACGACATCAACGCCGCTCCGGTACGTCAGGCGCTCGCCGACTTCCGCGAGCAGGCCGTCGCGTCGGGCGCCTCCAAGGGCCCGGTCGACATGGTGACACACGACGCGGAGAACATCGCGGTCATCGATGTACCACTGGTCGGTGGATCCGATCAGAGCAGGGCCGTCAAGAGCCTGGATCTGCTCCGTGACCAGGTGCGCCCGGACACGCTCGGCAAGGTCGACGGCGTCGAGGCGCCGATCACCGGTCAGGTCGCGGGGTCGAAGGACTTCAACGACCAGATCGTCGGCGCGGTGGTGCCGGTATTCGCCTTCGTCGTCGTCTTCGCCTTCCTTCTGATGCTGCTCTGCTTCCGTTCACTGACGATCGCGGTGACGTCCATCGTGCTCAACCTGCTGTCGGTGGGCGCCGCGTACGGCATCCTGACCGCCGTCTTTCAGCACGGCTGGGGCGCCTCTCTGGTCGGTGCGGAAGGGGTGGGGGCCATCATCTCCTGGCTGCCGCTCTTCCTTTTCGTGATCCTCTTCGGGCTCTCGATGGACTACCACGTGTTCGTGGTGTCCCGGATCCGCGAAGCCCGGCTGCAGGGCCGCTCGACCAGGGACGCGATCGCCCATGGCGTGGTGACAACGGCAGGCGTGGTGACCAGCGCGGCGGTCATCATGGTCGCGGTGTTCGCGATCTTCGGCACGCTGTCGATGCAGTCCATGAAGCAGATGGGCGTGGGCCTGGCCGCTGCGGTGCTGATCGACGCGACGATCATTCGCGGGGTGTTGCTGCCGGCCGTCATGGCGCTGCTCGACGAACGCAACTGGTACCTGCCTCGGTGGCTGAGGTGGCTGCCGGACCTGACACACGACGAGTCGGCCGTCGCGGACGGGGTGCGCGACGACCGGACCTCCGGTGCGATTCCCTCCCGTGCCGTTGGAGCCGCGGGGGAGACCCAGGACAGCACGCTCACGGGGCAGTCCCGGTAATCCCTGCTCAGGCGGGCAGTTCGGCTTCGATGAGGTCGGCTGCCCGCCGCGTGCCGCCCTCCCCCGCCATCCGTTCCCGTACCGCCGCCGCCTTCGCCGCCACCGCAGGGTCCCCGGCCAGAGCGAGCACAGCGGTGCGCAGCGCCTCCGGCGTCACCTCGTCCCTCGGCAGATGACGGGCGACGCCCAGCGCCTGCAGCATGTCGGCGTTGCCGAACTGATCGACCGCCTGCGGGACGGCGACCATCGGGGTGCCGGTGGCGAGCCCCTCCTGACTGCCGCCCGCACCCGCGTGGGTGATGAAGGCGTCCGCCTGCTTGAGCACGGAGAGCTGCGGCACCCAGGAGCGCACCTCCACATTCGCGGGTACGTCCCCGAGTTCGGCGATGTCGACGAACGCACCGATCTGGAGCACGACATGCCAGCCGGGCAGGTCACCGAACGCCTCGATGCAGTCGCGGTAGAAGCTGGGCTGCTGGGTGAAGGCCGAGCCGAGCGACACCAGCAGCACCTTCTCGGCATCCGCGGGCCGCTGCCACTCCCCCTGGTCGGTGCGGTCGCCCAGGCAGGCACCGACGAAGGTGTGGACCTCGCGGTCCACCCTGTCCGCGTTCGGCTGGAGCACCTCGGGGATCAGGACGACCGAACGGCGCGGTCGGCCGACGAACGGGTCGGGATGCTGGTCGATGCCGTTCTCCGCAAGCCAGTCCGCGAACCGCTTGCGGTACGCCCGCCCGCGTTCACTGCGCATCAGTTCGGCGGTCATCGGCTCGCCGACCTCCTCCTCGTATCCGTCCCAGGCGACCAGGTTGGGCGAGAGGGAGACCGCGGGCACGCCCCAGCGGTGGGCGAGGACGCGGGCCGGGTAGGAGGTGATGTCGTGCAGGACGAGGTCCGGCTCGTCCCCGTCGAAGGCCTTGACGAGTTGGGGCAGCGCCTGGACGGCGTCGTCGAGGAACGGCTCCAGGTGGTCGATCGGCTCGGTGCCCCAGTCCTCCGGTGAGGTGGGCAGGACCGAGGTGTAGAGCACCGGTTCGGCTCCGGTGGCGGCGACCTTCTCGGCGAAGGACGGCGGGATGGCATAACTGACGCGGTGCCCACGGCCGACGAGTTCCCGGATGACTTCGAGGCTCGGGTTCACGTGTCCGTGGGCGGCGATGGAGAACATGGCGATGTGGGCACGCCGGATATCCGTCATGCCCACACCATAGACGAGACGATACGTCTCGTGCAGCCAGGATTTCTTTTCCTGTCAGCGCTGATACCGCGCCAGGACCCGGTTCCCGTCGTCGACCAGGCGTTTCCTCAGTTCGTCCCGTCCGATCGCCCCGCTGTAGTACTCCTGGAGTGCCGGCGTGGCGACCTTGTCCTTCCACTCGGGGTAGCCGCGCACCGACTGGGCGGGCGCCGGACGTAGCCCCTTCGCGAGTGCGGCGCCGGTCGCCCAGCCGTTCTCGGCCGTGTGCAGAGCCGGGTCCGCGAGCGCCGCAGTGCCGGTCGGGAGCATCCAGTCCCCCTTCGCCAGGCGCACCATGTTCTCCGGGCGCAGCAGGAAGTCGATGAACTCCACGGCCGCCTTCTTGTGCGGGCTCGCCTCGGCGACGGAAAGGGTCTGCGGACTCACGCCCTGGGCGAGCCCGTCGCTGCCCGCAGGTGCGGGCAGCACGGTCCACTCGAAGCCCTTCGGGGCCTGCTCGACCACCTGCTGACGGTACGAGAAGCCCAGCGGAACCATCGCGTACCTGCCGCCGAACAGCCCCGGAAGGGTGTCGGAGCCTCCCATGCCGAGCGTGGTGCGGGCGGCGCTGTGGTCGGTGTTGACCTGGTCGCGGATGGTGCCGGGCATGACCTCGTCGCCCTCGTCGAGACGGATGGTCACCTTGCCGTCGGCGCCGCGATGGAAGAGCCGGCCGCCGCTGGAGACTCCGAGGTTGAGGGTGACGGAGACCGGTTCCCGGAGCGGCCAGGCGACTCCGTACGCCGCCTTCCCTTCCCCCTTGCCTGTCAGCTCCTTGGTGACCTGCCGGAATTCCTCCCAGCTCCAGGGCTTCTCGGGGCTCGGGATCCGGACCCCGGAGGCCTTGAGGATCTTGGTGTTGGCGATCAGGACCCGGGGTTCCTGGAGGAACGGCACCCCGTAGACACCGTCGCCGAACGTTGCGGTCTGCCAGCTCTGCTGCGGGATGTCGGCGGCCAGCCGGCTGGGAAGCAGTGTGCGCAGATCGGCGAGATAGCCACCGTACGCGAAGTCGGCGAGGTCGTCGGAGGCGTCATGGATGACATCCGGCGCCTCGTCGCCCTCGAAGGAGGTGAGCAGCTGGTCGTGCACGCTGTCCCAGCTGCCCTGGACGTACTCGACCTGGATGTCGGGGTGGGCCCGGTTCCACTCCTCGACCAGCTGCTTGTTGGCGTCGACGGACTCCTTCTGCCAGGCCAGCGACTGGAAGCGAAGCTTGATCTTCCCGCTGTTGTCCGTTCCGCCGCCGGAGCCGCTGCAGCCGGTGAGGAGCAGAGCGAGTGTGGTGGCCGCGGCGGCTGCGGTACGCACGAGTGCCCGCATCAGCTCTTCACCGCCCCGGCGAGCATGCCCCCGGTGATCCGGCGCTGGATGATCGCGAAGAGGACCAAGGAGGGCAGGGTGGCGAGAAATGCGGCGGCGGCGAGCGGCCCGAGCTCGGCCGCGCCCTCCGCGCCGAGGAAGTGGGTGAGTACGACCGGCAAGGTCTGCTTCTCCGGTGTCTTGAGCAGGACGAGCGCGAAGAAGAACTCGTTCCATGCGGTGATGAACGCGAAGAGTGCGGTGGCGACGATGCCGGGGGCCAGCAGCGGGACGGTGACCGAGACGAGTGTCCGCAGTCTTCCGGCGCCGTCGACCGAGGCGGCCTCCTCGAGTTCGGGCGGCACGGCGCGGACGTACCCGACCAGCATCCACAGCGCGAACGGCAGCGCCCAGACGACGTACACCGCGATCAGCCCCCAGAGGGTGTTGATCAGATGCAGATTCTTGAGAATCAGGAAGAGCGGAATGATCAGCAGGACGAAGGGGAACGCCTGGCTGACGACGACCCAGCCGGTGGCGGCCGCCGTGAGCCCGGTGCGCCGCCGGGCCATCACATAGGCCATGGGCGTGGCGACGACGACGGCGATCAGAGCGGCGGAGACCGCGGCGACCAGCGAGTTGGCGGCCGCCTGCAGCAGGGGCTGCTCGTCGAAGGCCTGCCGGAAGTTGTCCAGGGTCGGATGCTCCGGGATCCAGGTGGGGTGCAGGGAACCCAGTTCGCGCGCCGGCTTGAAGGCGGTGGAGATCAGCCAGAGAAACGGGAACGCCAGGAAGACGAGGTAGCCCAGGAGCGCGACGTACTGTCCCGCGCGGGCGGATCTGCCGGTCCGGAGACTCACTGGCCATCCCCTCCCCTGAGCCGCCCCGCGAGGTGGACGGCGAGAACCACGGAGATCACCGCGACCATCACACAGCCCATCGCCGCGGCGTAGCCGAACTGGCCGTAACGGAAGGCTTCCTCGTACGCGAAGAGCATCGGCAGCCGGGTCCTGCCACCGGGACCGCCGTTGGTCAGGACGTAGACCAGGGCGAAGGAGTTGAAGTTCCAGATGAAACTGAGCGCGGTGATCGAGAGCGCGACCGGCCTGAGGGCCGGCCAGGTGACGGTACGGAACCGGCGCCAGGCACCCGCGCCGTCCAGGGCGGCCGCCTCGTGGAGTTCGTGCGGGGTGTTCTGGAGCCCGGCCAGAAGGGCGACGGTGGTCTGCGGCATGCCCGCCCAGATGCCGACGACGATCACGGCGGGCAGCGCGGTGGCGAGTCCGGTCAGCCAGTCCCGGCCGTCACCGAGCCCGAGATCGCGGATGGTCTCGTTGAGGACGCCCGCGTCCGGGTTGTAGACCAGCCGCCACATGATGCCGACGACCACTTCGGGCATGGCCCACGGGATGATCGCGAGGGCCCGCGCCAGCCAGCGCATCCGCAGGTTCTGGTTGAGCAGCAGGGCGAGGCCGAGGGCCAGGACGAACTGCGGGACGGTGACGCCGACCGCCCAGACGAGGCCGATCCGGAACGAGTCCCAGAAGAGGGCGTCGTGGAGCAGGTCCTGGAAGTTGAGCCCGCCGACCCACTGGGTGGAACGGGTACGGCCGGACTGGGCGTCGGTGAACGCCAGCGCGATGCCGTAGAGCAGCGGGCCTACGCTCAGGACAAGGATCGGGATCAGGGCGGGCAGCACAAGGAACCACGTACCCGGGTGCCGGTTGATCCGCGGGGCTGCTCCACCGCGCCTGGACTCCGGGCTCCCGGGCGGGCCATGCCGCCCGGACTGTACCGTTGCATTCGCTAACGTCATGAATTCGACCCCCTTGCGTCATTGGATCGGTTTCACCCGGATCTGGCCGCTCAGGTGGCCCCCGCCATGGTGCTGACGGGTCGTCGGTTCGTCAAGGTCGCCTGCACAGATGCGAAAATTGGATCCATGAACGAAATGCGTGCGCGCGAGGTGCTGACCGCTGCCGGACTGTCCGACGGCGCGGAGCTGCTCGCGCTGGGTGAGAACGCGGTGTTCGCCGTCAAGGGCCTGGTGGTCAAGGTCGGCCGGAACGCCGTGCAGAACCCGGAACTGCTGGCCCGGGCCGAGCGCGAGGTGGCCGTCGCGGAGTGGCTGGCCGGATCGTCGGTTCCCGCGGTGCGGGCGGCCGAGCCGAAGGCGCGGCTGGTCGAGGGGCACCCGGTGACGGTCTGGCACCGGCTCCCCGACGCGGTACGTGCTGCTCAGCCGCGGGATCTGGCGCAACTGCTCACCCTGGTGCACGCACTGCCCGCCCCGGAGGGCTTCACGCTGCCGCGGCGTGAGCTGCTCGGCGGGGTGGAGCGGTGGCTCCGGCTCGCGGGCGACGCCATCGATCCGGCCGACGCACAGTATCTGCGGGAACGGCGGGACGGATTCGCGGCTGCGGCTGCGGCACTGGTACCGCATCTGGTGCCGGGGCCGATCCACGGGGACGCGCTGCCGCGCAATGTCCATGTCGGTCCGGACGGGCCGGTGCTGGTGGACCTGGAGACGTTCTCCACGGACCTGCGCGAGCACGATCTGGTGGTGCTGGCACTGTCCCGGGACCGGTACGGGCTGGCGGCGGAGGCGTACGACGGGTTCACGGACGCCTACGGGTGGGACGTCCGCGAGTGGGACGGGTGTGCGGTGTTGCGGGGGGCCCGGGAAACGGCGAGTTGCGCGTGGGTCGCGCAGCATGCGCCGGGGAATCCGGCGGCGCTGGCGGAGTTCCGACGCAGGGTCGCGTCCTTGCGCGACGAGGCCCCCGAGGTGCGTTGGTATCCGTTCTAGGGCGTGTGTCGGAAGTCCCGCCGTCCGCCCGAAGGGTGGGCCCGGCGGCGTCCGGTGCGTGCGATCGCAAGGCGGAGGATCGCCCTCGTACCGGACAGCACAGCCTGCAGGACGCGGAGTTGACCCGCATCGAGCCGGCAGCGGACCCCGCCGTGGCCCTTGGAGGGGCGGGGTGGGTGACCGGCTCGCATCGGTCCCGGTCACCCGGTGACCGGTCCGGCCCCGGACGCCGGACGGGCTCGGGTGTGCGGTCGGACTCGATCGGTGCGGGCGCGCTCGCCCTGGCCCCGAGGCATGCGCTCAGGTGGTGACCTGGGCCGGTTCGCGTACGGGCCAGTGGGGGTCGATCACCGCGTCCGCGGTGCCCTTGCGGCGCAGGAAGGACTGGAACTCGGCTGCCCAGTCCGCGTACCACGTGATCTGACGCTCGTGGAGTTCGCCCGCCGTCAGCGCGGCGACCGAGCCGTGGCGTGCGGCTATCGCGTACGCCACCCGTACCGCCGCCAGCGCGTCCGCGCCCGCGTCATGCGCACCGCCGTGCACCACCCCGTATTCGACGCAGACCGCCTCCAGCGTCCGCTTGCCCTTGCGGTAGCGGTCGACCGCCCGGTCGATCGTGTACGGGTCGACGACCGGACCGATCGCGGCACCGCCGAGACGCTCGCTCAGGGACGGCAGCCCGTGCCGGCGCAACTCCGCCGTCAGCAGCGTCAGATCGAAGGCGGCGTTGTACGCGACGACCGGCACTCCCTGGCGCCAGTAGTCCGTGAGCGTCTCGGCGATCTCGTCCGCCACCTCGCGCACCGGCCGGCCCTCCGCCGCTGCCCGCTCGCTGCTGATGCCATGGATCGCCGAGGCCTGTGCGGGAATCCGGATCCCCGGATCCGCCAGCCAGGTGCGCTGCCGCACCGGCTCCCCGTCCCTGCCTCCGACGCCGACGACCGCGGCCGTCACGATCCGGGCCTCCAGCGGCTCCGTGCCCGTCGTCTCCAGGTCGAAGCCGACCAGCGCCTCCCGGTGCCAGCTCATCCCGTACCTCCTTCGTGGTGCTCTCCCCCAGGTGATGACCACCCTGCCATGCACCACTGACAACGCGTACCACAGGTGACGCGTACGGCGGGCGGGGCGAGGGGCTCAGGAGACGGGCCGGGAGTCCGTCCACACGGACTCGAACTCCTCGCGGTACGTCTCGAAGAGCCCGTGCTCGTTGTCCTGCCCCGCCCGGACCACCGCCCGGCCCCCGCCTCGCAGCACCAGCACAGGCGCCTCCATGCCGCGTGCGCGCCGCAGATAGGGCTGGACGACGCCCACCGCGTCCGCCCCGTCGCCGTCCACCAGATAGGCCGTGAAGCGCGGCGTCTCGTCGAAGACGTGGATCTCGAACGCGCCCGGATCACGGAGTTTGGAACGGACCCGGCGCATGTGGAGGATGTTCATCTCCACCGACCGGCTCAGCTCGCCCTTCTTGAGCCCGAGTTCCCGTTCGCGCCGCTTGACCGCGCTGCTCGCCGGGTTGATGAACAGCAGCCGGATCCGGCAGCCCGATTCGGCGAGCCGGACCAGCCGGCGGCCGGAGAAGTTCTGCACCAGCAGATTGAGGCCTATGCCGATCGCGTCGAGGCGGCGCGCACCGCCGAACAGGTCCTCGGCGGGCAGCTGGCGCTGCAGCCGGACCCGGTCGGAATGGACGGAGACCACATCCGCGTACCGGTCGCCGACCAGTTCCTCGACGGCGTCGACCGGCAGCCGGTCCGCGGACGGCACCGCGGCGCCGCTGCCCAGGATCTCCAGGAGACGCGCCGAGGCGCGCTCGGCCTGGGCGAGGACCGCCTCGTTCAGCGCACGGTTGCGGGAGACGACATTGCGGGCCACCTCCAGTTCGTCGAGTGCCAGCTCGACATCGCGCCGGTCGTCGAAGTAGGGCTCGAAGCAGGGCCAGTGCTGGATCATCAGCTCCCGCAGCTGCGGGAGCGTGAGGAAGCTGAGAACGTTGTCGTCGGCCGGGTCGAGCAGATAGCCCTTGCGGCGGGAGACCTCGCGCACGGCGACGGCGCGCTGCACCCATTCCTGTCCGGCGGGCCCCGCGGCGGCCACCACCCAGTCCTCGCCGTGCACCGGCTCGTAGATCGGCCGCAGCACCGCGGCGACCACGGACCGCAACCGCTGTTCCACGAGATTCAGCCAAATATAGGCGCGTCCGGCCCGCTGGGCCCGGGTCCGGACCTCGCTCCAGGCGTCCGCGCCCCAGCCCAGCTCGGCGCCGATCTCCATGGGCTGCGCAAGCGATACCGCCCCGGGCGGGGCGTCGACGGATTCCCCCTCGTGACCTGGGTCACCCGGGGGCAGCTCGAACCCTCCCGAGCTCAACCGCGCACCGCCTTCCGCTCCCCCACCAACGATCAAGGAAGGGTACTCCGGGAGCGGGAGCCGGTGCAGCAGGATGGACAGGCTCCTTTCTCAACTCCCCGAGCTGTCAGGCGCGTTCCCTGCGGCAAGATCTGCCGTAGTGAGCTGATTCATAGCGATTGGGCACCCCGTCGGGGCCGCATTCCGGACGTGTGCCCCGGACAGGTTCTCGGATCCGGTTCCGGGCGACACGGAGAGGCCCGATGTTGACCGGTCCGGCGGACGTGGCCGACCGGACCGTGCGACGTGCCGGTGCCCCTCCCGGCGAGCCCTGCCCCGTCGCACCGCCCGGCACGCCCGCTCGCGGCGTCGGCCAAAAGCCCTGGTGGCTCCGCCACAAGGACGTCCGGCCGCCTTGCGGTCGCATGCACCGGACGACGCTGCTCAGGGGCCGACATGGCCGGTCACGGCGCTGGGTGCGGGGCACTCTTTCGGGGAAGATCTGACCGGGTCGGTCCCAAGTGCTCCCAGCACCCGGAGCAGAAGTGGAAGAGTCATATCTATGCAGGTCTGGCCGGGACAGGCGTATCCCCTCGGCGCCACGTACGACGGCGTCGGCACCAACTTCGCGGTCTTCTCCGAGGCCGCCAACCGAATCGAGTTGTGCCTGCTGCACGACGACGGTTCCGAGACGGCGGTGGAGCTGAGGGAGACCGATGCCTTCGTCCGCCATGCCTATCTGCCCGGGGTGATGCCCGGTCAGCGGTACGGATTCCGGGTGCACGGACCGTACGAGCCGCAGCGCGGAGCCCGCTGCAACTCGGCGAAACTGCTCCTCGACCCGTACGCGCGGGCGGTCTCCGGGCAGATCCGGTGGGGCGAGGCGGTGTACGGCTATCCGTTCGGCCGGCCCGACGCGCGCAACGATCTGGACTCGGCGCCGCACACCATGAGCTCGGTGGTGGTCAACCCGTACTTCGACTGGGGCGACGACCGGCGCCCCCGTACGGACTACCACCGCACGGTGATCTACGAGGCCCATGTGAAGGGGCTGACGATGCTCCATCCGGGGCTGCCGGAGGAACTGCGCGGTACCTACGCGGCGCTGGCGCATCCGGAGGTCATCGCGCATCTGACGGAGCTCGGGGTCACGGCGATCGAGCTGATGCCGGTGCACCAGTTCGTCCAGGACCACCGGCTGGTGGACGCGGGACTCGCCAACTACTGGGGCTACAACACCATCGGTTTCTTCGCCCCGCACAACGCGTACGCCTCCCGCGGCGACCGCGGAGAGCAGGTGAGCGAGTTCAAGCAGGCCGTACGGGCCCTGCACCAGGCGGGCGTCGAGGTCATCCTCGACGTGGTCTACAACCACACCGCGGAGGGCAACCACCTGGGGCCGACACTCTCGTTCCGGGGGCTCGACAACGCCTCGTACTACCGCCTCGCAGATGATCAGCAGTACTACATGGACACCACGGGGACCGGGAACTCGCTGCTGATGAGGTCCCCGCACGTGCTGCAGCTGATCATGGACTCGCTGCGGTACTGGGTGACCGAGATGCATGTGGACGGCTTCCGCTTCGATCTCGCCGCCACCCTGGCCCGGCAGTTCCACGAGGTGGACCGGCTGTCGTCCTTCTTCGACCTGGTGCAGCAGGACCCGGTGGTCAGCCAGGTGAAACTGATCGCCGAGCCGTGGGACGTGGGCGAGGGCGGCTATCAGGTGGGGAACTTCCCGCCCCTGTGGACCGAATGGAACGGCAAGTACCGGGACACGGTCCGGGACCTGTGGCGGGGCGAACCGCGGACCCTCGCCGAGTTCGCGGGGCGCCTGACGGGATCCTCGGACCTGTACCAGGACGACGGCCGGCGTCCGCTCGCCTCGATCAACTTCGCCACCTGCCACGACGGCTTCACACTGCACGACCTGGTCTCGTACAACGAGAAGCACAACGACGCGAACGGCGAGGACAACCAGGACGGCGAGAGCCACAACCGGTCGTGGAACTGCGGCGCGGAGGGCGAGACGGACCAGCCGGAGGTGCTGGAGCTGCGCGAGCGGCAGATGCGGAACTTCGTCGCCACTCTGATGCTGTCCCAGGGGGTGCCGATGCTGAGTCACGGCGACGAGTTCGCGCGGACGCAGCGGGGCAACAACAACGCGTACTGCCAGGACAGCGAGCTGTCGTGGGTGCACTGGCCGGAGCCTCGCAAGGCCGGTACGGAGGACGACGAGGGGGAGGGCCGGGAGTCCCGCAGCAGCCTGCTGGAATTCACCCGGGCGATGGTCTGGCTCCGCCGCGACCACCCGGTCTTCCGGCGCCGCCGGTTCTTCCACGGGCGGCCGGTGGAGGGCACGCACGACGAGCTGACGGACATCGCCTGGTTCACTCCCGAGGGCGGTGAGATGACACAGCGGGACTGGCAGGCGGCGCACGCCAAGGCACTGACGGTCTTCCTGAACGGGCACGCCATCTCGGAGCCGGGCCCGCGGGGCGAGCGGATCTCCGACGACTCGTTCCTGCTGATGTTCAATGCGAGCGCCGACACGCTGGAATTCGCCGTTCCGGTGAACCATGGCCGGCAGTGGTCGGTGGTGGTCGACACGGCCCGCCCGGAGGGGGTGCAACCGGGAGCGGGTCCGAAGGTGTCCGCGGGCGACCGGGTGAAGCTGGTGGGGCGGAGCATGGCGGTGCTGCAGCGACCGGCGTAGTCGTCCGGGCTGCGCGCCCGGAGAGGCGACCCCTCGTCCGGATGGATCGGCCGGATGCCGTGTCACAGTCGGCTCCAGGCTGGGTACGTACGTTCGCATGACGCCCACCGCCACGTACCGGCTGCAGCTCCAGCCGGACTTCCCGTTCTCGGCCGCCGGGCACGCGGTGCCGTATCTCGCCGCGCTCGGCGTCTCCCATCTGCACCTGTCGCCGGTCCTCGAAGCCGTGCCCGGCTCCGGACACGGCTACGACGTGGTCGACCACAGCCGTGTCCGGGCCGAGCTCGGTGGTGAGGAGGGGCTGCGGCAACTGGCGGACACGGCGCGGGAGCACGGACTCGGGCTGGTGCTGGACATCGTGCCGAACCACATGGCCGCCGTCCCGCGCCACAACCGGGCCCTGTGGGAGGTCCTCCGCGACGGCCCGGAATCGCCGTACGCCCGCTGGTTCGACATCGACTGGGCGGCGGGCGACGGGCGGGTGCTGCTGCCGGTGCTCACCCGGCGGATCGGCGACGAGATGGAACGGTTCCAGGTGGACGGGGAGGTGCTGCGCCACGGCGAGCAGGAGTTCCCGCTCCGGGCCGGCACCGCCGGTCTTCCGCTGCCGAAGTTGCTGGATGCCCAGCACTACCGGCTCGGGTGGTGGCGGCTGGCCCGTACCGAGCAGAACTACCGGCGGTTCTTCACCATCTCGGACCTCATCGGGGTCCGGGTGGAGGACCCCGAGGTGTTCGCGGCCACCCACGGCAAGATCCTCGAACTGGTCCGGGACGGCGTCGTCGACGGACTGCGCATCGACCATCCCGACGGGCTCGCCGACCCCGCCGGCTATCTGGAGCGGCTCGCTGAGGCGACCGGCGGGCGGTGGACGGTCGTGGAGAAGATCCTCACCGGTACCGAGCCGCTCCCCGCGGGCTGGGCCGTCGCGGGGACGACGGGGTACGACACGCTGCACCGGATCGACGGGCTGTTCACCGATCCGACGGGCGCCACCGAGCTGCTCGGCCGGTACCGGGAGTTCGCCGGCCCGGCCGGGGACCGCGGCGGCTACTGGTCGACGACGGTCCGCCGGGCCGCGTACCGGGTGGTGACGCATGAACTGGCCGCGGAGACCGCGCTGCTGACCCGTCTCGCCGTACGCATCTGCGCCGAGGACACCGCACTGCGCGACCACGCCCCGTGGGCGCTGCGCACCGCCATTGACGAACTGCTCGTCCGCGTCCCGGTCTACCGCCCGTACGTCACGGCGGGTGGGCCCTGCAGCGAGGCGGCGGAGGCGGCGCTGCCGGACACGGCCGTACGGGACGCCAGGGCGTTGTTCTCCGTGCCCGAGGAGGCGACGGCCGTCGATGTGGTGCGGGACCTGGCGCTGGGGCGGCTCGGTGACGGGCCGGACCGGGCGGCCTTCTGCGCCCGGTTCGCGCAGACCGCGTCGGCGCTGCGGGCCAAGTCGGTCGAGGACACGGCCTTCTACCGGTACGTGCCGCTGATCTCGGCGACCGAGGTGGGCGGTGATCCCGGGTGCCCGGCGGTGGCTCCGGAGGAGTTCCACGCCTTCTGCGCCCGGCTGGCGCGCGACTGGCCCGCCACCGGCACCGTGCTGACCACGCACGACACCAAGCGCAGCGCGGATGTGCGGGCCCGGATCGCGGTCCTGTCGGAGTGTCCGCAGCAGTGGTCGGAGCTGCTGACGGAGCTGGCGCGGACGGCCCCGACGGCGGTCGCGCCCGATCCGCAGCTGGCCTGGCAGGCCTGGCAGACGGCGTTCGGCTGCGCGGGGCTGCCCGCCGACGAGCTGGCGGGCCGTCTGGAGCCCGCGCTGTTGAAAGCCGTACGGGAAGCGGGTCTGTTCACCAGCTGGACGGAGCCCGATCCGGTGTACGAGCGAGCGGTGTCGGACTTCGTCGCGGCCGGTCCCGCCGCCGCCACCGGGCCGGCACGGGAGGCGTTGCAGCGGTTTGCGGACTCCCTGGAACCCTTCGTCCGGGCCAACGCGCTCGGCGCGGCCCTGCTGCAGCTGACCATGCCGGGGGTACCGGACCTGTACCAGGGGACGGAGCAGGAGTACGTGGCACTGGTCGACCCGGACAACCGGCGGCCGTTCCGCCGCCCGCCCGAGAACGGTCCCGCCGGCGAGAAGGCGGCGCTCACGGTGGCGGCACTGCGGATGCGGCGGAATCGGCCGGAGCTCTTCGGCGAGTCGGGGACGTACACCCCGCTGACCGCGCAGGGCCCGGCGACCGCGCACTGTCTGGCCTTCTGCCGCTCCGGCGAGGTCGTCACGGCGGTGACCAGGCTGTCGCTGCGGCTGGCCGGGGCGGGCGGCTGGCGCGGGACGACGCTGGCGCTGCCGGGCGACGGTCCCTGGGAGGATCTGCTCACGCCGGGGCGGGAGTTCCCGGGCGGTCCGGTCGCGGTGGCCGAGTTGTTCGCCGAGCGACCGGTGGCGCTGCTCCGCGCCTGTCGTTGAACCCGGGGGCGGAGCAGTCCCGGGGCCGAAGCCCGGCACTCAGCCGGGTCGTACGAGGAGGGTCCGCGGGCCGCGGGTGAGCAGTCCGGCACTGGCCGGACGGAATCCGTCCGCCCAGCGGAGCCGGGGCATGGCGTCGAGCAGGGCACGCACCCCCAGTTCGGCCTCCAGCCGCCCGAGCAGGACGGCCGGACAGGACTCCGGTCCCCCGGCGGACCGGTCCTGGTCGGTCCGGAAGGGGTCGAAGAGATCGGGGGCGGCGTACCGCTCGGGGTCGCGGCCCGCCGCGCCGATCAGACAGGCGACGGGCGCCCCGGCGGGGAGTGTGCCGCCGCTGACCCGCACCTCGGCGACGGTGCGGCGCAGCACGACCTGCACGGGTGGGTCGCGGCGCAGCGACTCGGTCCACGCGCGGTGGGCGAGGGCGGGTTCGATGCGCAGGGCGGCCAGGAGGTCGGCGTCGTCCAGCAGATTGGCGAGGAAGGAGGCGAGCGCCGTCTCACGGAGGCCGGTCCGGCTGGTGCAGGGGGTGATGGGGGGACCGGGCGGCTGCGCCGGATCCGCGAAGGCGCCGGGGACCGCGGCGCCCACGGGCAGCCAGCGACAGAACTCCTCGACCAGATCGGCCTGTTGCCGCCCCGCGATGCGGCGCGCGAGGACGTAGGCGGTCCGTTCGACGCGCTCGGAAAGGTGTCGGGGCGCGGCCGCCGCCGACCGCGCGATGTCCTGCGGCCGGGGCGCGCAGAGCCTGCTGCCGTGGCAGAGCCCGCGCGGCGCGGGGCCACCGCGGGGCGCGCCGTCGTGCGGGAAGCCGGTGAACCGTGGGTCCGTGAGAGCGGTCGACACGTCGGCGTGCCTGCTGAGCAGCCAGGCGCCGAGGGGGGCGTCGTAGCTGAGCGGGTACTCCTCGCGCAGCACGCGGTAGAGCCGGTACGGATCGTGCGCGGCGCCGGGCGCGAGCAGGCTGGGGCCGGTGCCGGGCCGAGCGGTCCTGTCGGTCCGGCCGGGACGCGCGGTCCGGGCGACGCGGCGACCGCGGTCCGGCGCGGAGATGGGCGGGGGTATGCCGTCGGGCGCGTCGGCCTGCATCCTTGCCCCCCGGGTTCGGTGCGCCGCTGTGTGGCGCGGATGAACCAAGGGGACCACGGCGCAGAGCTCGGCGCAGCAAAGACACGGCCGTTCGGGTGAGGGTGCCCGTCGCCCGCAGCAGCTCCGCGAACACCGCCGCGGCCCCCGTCGGCTCCGGCCGGGAGAGCATCGGGTGTGAACCACGCCCACGCTCAGGCCGGACTCCCGGGAAGCCCCGGCGCCCCGGGCGGCTTGAGTGCGGGCGCGGACAGCCGGAAGGTGATCCGGCCGAAGCTCACCTGGTCCCCGTCGCGCACCGACACCGCGCCGGTCACCCGCTGCCCGTTCACACACGTGCCGTTGGTCGAGCCGAGGTCACGAAGGATCCAGCGGCCGCCCTGCACGGTGAGTTCGGCATGCTTGCGCGAGACGGTCTCATGCGTGAGCCGCAGCCCGTTCGCCGGATCGCGGCCGATGAACACGGGGTACGGGCTCGGGGCGGGCAGCAGCAGTTTCGGCAGCCGCTCGGCCTGCCAGGCCCTCCGTACCCGGGCCGGGAACCCGGACACCTCGCCGACCACCCGGAACAGCCCCCGCGTCCAGCGGCCTTCGCTCCGCAGGTCGGCGGTGAGTGCCGCCAGCTCCTCCGGACGGCGGGCGGCCAGGGCCAGTTCCATGCGCCGTACGAACGTGTCGTGGGAAAGCCTGCCCTGCGCGGCGCCTTCTCTGAGCACACCGAGAACACGGTCGCGCTGAGCATCGGAAACCCGCGCGGGATAGGTGTGGAACTCGAAGGACGACGTCACACGGTCGATTGTCGCGGCGACCGCCCCCGAGTGTCCAGAACAACCCCGCCTGCCACCCGCCTGACCAGCGCGGAAGGGACCGGCCGAATATTCGCGGTGGTGTCCGGAGAACGTTGTTACTGTCTGCCGCCGCGGGCCGTGCGGTGCTCACCGCACGGCAGACCGCGCCTCAAGGAGACTCTGTGACCGCTGTACCACCGGCCCTGACTGTCCGTCCGCTCACCGGGCCGGACGAACTGGCCCTCTTCTGCCGTCTGTCGTACGTCCTCGACCACGAACTGGCCGACGACCTCGCGACGGGCCGCCGCCGCCCCGAGTGGATGTGGGTGGCGCTTCGCGGGGACCGGGTGGTCGCCCGCGTCGCCTGGTGGAGCCAGGGCGGCGACATACCCCTCGCGCTCGACTTCTTCGACCTCGACGACACACTGCCCGAGCCCGAGCGCACCGAGACGGGTCTGCAACTGCTGCGGGCGGCAGCGGCGGCCGTCCTTCCCGCCGGCGCCCCGCGTCCCGAGTACGGCCGTTTCGTACCGCCGGACTGGCGCGAGGACCCGGTGGCCCGCGATCTCGTCGAGGCACGGATCCGGGTGATGGAGCGCACCGGTGCGCGCATGCTCGTCGAGCGGCTGCGCCTGGAGTGGCGGGCCGGTACACCGGTGCCCGCCGACAGCGGCCGGCTGCGGTTCCGCCCGGTGACCGGGCGCGAGGATCTCCTCGCGCTGATGGCTCCGGTGATGGAAGGCACGCTCGACGCGCACGGCCAGGAGGACCTGGCGTCAGGGCTGTCCGCCCGCGAGGCGGCTGAGAAGCATTACGACGAGGAACTCGACGCGTACAGCACCCCGCGCGAGTGGTGGCGCATCGCCGAACTCCCGGGCGGCGAGCCGGTCGGGTTCGTGATCCCGGCCCGCAACAGCTACAACCCGATCATCGCGTACATCGGCGTGCTGCCCGCGCAGCGCGGTCACGGCTACATCGACGACCTGCTCACCGAGGGCACCCGGGTGCTCGCCGCGCAGGACGGGGTGGAGCGGATCCGGGCGGCGACGGACCTCGGCAATGTGCCGATGGCGAAGTCGTTCGCGCGCCTGGGGTACGTCAATTTCGAGCGCGCGTTCAACATGGTCTGGGACTGACGACCTGATCCGGTCCCTCTCGTGCACCGGGTCGTAATCCGGTGGACGGGCCGCCGCAGGGCGGGTTACGGTGACCACCCGCCCGAAGGCCGAGGAAGGAGGCGAGAACAGTGCGTACGTGTACCGCTTCATTCCCGCGCTCCCGTCCCGTTCGCCGGGCGGTTTCGGTTTCGGTCTGACCGGGAGCGCATCGCTTCTTCCGGAGGACTCTTCCATGACCGATCTGGTCATCCGCGCGCTCACCGAGAGCGACGCACAGCTTTTCCGCACCCTGCCCGACCCCGGTCTCGTCGGCCGCGCCGCCTTCGGGCACAGCTATGCCACCGTGCGCGAGGGTGGTGAGTACCGCCCCGAGTGGACCTGGATCGCCGAGCGCGACGGTGTCGTGGTGGCCAGGGCCGCCTGGTGGTCGGGGCCCGCGGACACCGCACCCGTGACGCTCAACTGGTTCGACTTCGCCGAGGGCGAGGACGAGGCGGGCGCCGAACTGCTGCGGCAGTCACCGCTGTACGCCGAGTACGAGCTGATCCTGCCCGCCGGCTGGCGGGACCGGCCCGACGTCGCGGCCGCCGCCGAGGCCAGGATCGCCGCCGCCCGCGCGGCCGGGATGAAGCCGCTGGTCGAGCGGTACCGGTACCTGTGGACGCCGGAGTGCGGGCTGCCCGAGCGGCCCGGCCGGCTCACCTTCCGGCCGGAGCCGGACGACGCGGTGATCCTCGACGTGCTGCGCCGGGTCCACTCCGTCACGCTGGACGCGCACGCCCGCCGGGCCATCGAGGGGCCCGGCGGGCTGGAGCAGGCGGCGCAGGAGGAGCTCGACTTCTTCCACTGGTGCCCCTCGCCGCGCTCCTGGTGGCAGCTGGCGTACACGCCCGAGGGCGAGGTGGCCGGACTCCATGTGCCCGCCCGTAACCCGGGCGGTCCGTGCATCGGCTTCATCGGGGTCGTACCCGAGCAGCGGGGCCACGGCTACGGGTACGACCTGCTCGTCGAGTGCACGCACTTCCTGGCCGCCGAGGGCGCCGAGTTCATCGCGGGCGCCACTGATCAGGGCAATGCGCCGATGGCGGCCGCGTTCGCCCGGGCCGGCCATCCGGTCACTCAGGAACGCATCCATCTGGTGTGAGGTCGGGGGTGAGCTCCGCCAGCCAGTCCAGGCGGAGCTGCTGCTCGGCGGGGATGGTCGCATCCTCGCCGCGCGGCCCCACATTGAGCAGCAGGTTGCCGCCCGCGGCCGCGGTCTCCGTGACCAGTGAGGTCAGTGCGGGACGGCTGAGGAAGGCGTCGGGTGAGGAGTTCCGGTTGTAGCCGAAGCTGTGGTCGATGCCCCGGGTGATCTCGTACGGGTCCGGGCCGGTGTAGCGGGCGAACTCCGGGGTGCGGAAGTCGTAGTACGGGGGCTTGCGCGGCACGAACCCCTCGCCCTGCGCGATCGTGCGGCGCTCCCACCGGTCGTACAGGGCCTTGGCGCCCGGCAGGGCGAGGGCGCGCCACATCGGCGCGTAGGGGAACAGCCGGTCGTTGACGACGCCGTGCGGGTCGGTGAAGCGGAAGTACTCGATGAGCCGCTGGACGTCGGTGCGCGAGCCGGGCCAGGCGATGTCGTTCCACAGGATGTCGGGCCGGTAGCGGCGTATCAGTTCGCGCATCTGGGCGTCGGCGTACGCGGGGTAGTCGCCGCGCGGCACGGCGGAGACGGTGTCCGCGCCGGTCCCGATGGGCCGGTCGTCGAAGGTCCAGTCGAGCCCGCCGGAATAGTAGACGCCGAACCGCAGCCCTTCGGCCCGGACCGCTTCGGCGAACTCGCCGACCACGTCTCGGGTGGTGTGCCAACCGGTGCGGTGCGGGTTGCGGACCTCGGAGGGCCACAGGCAGAACCCGTCGTGGTGCTTGGTGACGAGGACGGCGTAGCGGGCGCCGGCAGCACGGAAACTGCGGGCCCAGGCCGCCGGGTCCCAGCCGTCCAGACCGTCGTTGAAGTCGTTGCCGAAGTCGGTGTACGGCCGGGTGCCGTAGGTTGCCCGGTGGTGGGCGGAGACGGGGCTGCCGGGGAAGCGGAGCGCGTTCTCGTACCACTCGGCGTACGAGGTCCAGCCGAGTGGCGTCCGGCGGCCGGCGAGGGGCAGCTCGTCGGCGGGAACGTACGGCGGGGCCCAGCCCGGTATGGACGCGGGTGTCCAGTGCACAAAGATCCCCAGCTGGGCCTGGGACCACCATGAAGCAACCATGGCGCGAAGTATTGATCATTGAGGGGGTCGTTCGTAAGATCCGGGCACCCCCGGGCCTGATCCGAAGGAAAGGCCCCGCGGGTATCACCGAGCTGATGGCGAGCGGCCGATGACCGTGGACGACACCCGCACGGAACCGCGGACCCGGGTGGGCGGCGGCTGGATCAGTGGTCTGGTGCTGGCCAACCTGGGCCTTTACATGGCCTTTCTCACCCCGATCCAGGTGCTGCTCGCCGAGCAGATCGACGATCTGACCTCGTCCGGCAAGGAGGTCGCGCTCGGCTGGGCGACCGGCGTCGGGGCGCTGGTCGCCGTGGTCGCCAACCCGCTCGCGGGTGCGCTGTCCGACCGGACGGGCGGGCGGTTCGGCCGCCGCCGCCCGTGGATCCTGGGTGGTGCGCTGGTCGGTGCGGCCGGTCTGGTGGTGACGGCGGCGCAGACGACGGTCGTCGGGGTGGCACTCGGCTGGTGTCTGGCGCAGCTGGGGCTGAACGCGATGCTGGCGGGCACGAACGCGGTGGTGCCGGACCAGGTGCCGGTGCGGCAGCGGGCGGCGGTCTCGGGGTACATCGGGATACCGCAGACGCTGGGGCTGGTTCTCGGGGTGCTCCTGGTGTCGGTGGTGGTGACCGGGATCGGCGCCGGATATCTGCTGCTGGCGGGGCTGGTGGTGCTGTGCGCGCTTCCGTTCGTCCTGCTGACCCGGGATCCGGGTCCGGCGGGAGCTCCGATGGCCGCGGTACGGCTGAAGGACTTCCTGGTGAGTCCGCGGCTGCATCCGGACTTCTGCTGGGCGTGGCTGACCCGGTTCCTGGTCCAGCTGGGCAATGCGATCGGCACCCTCTATCTGCTGTATTTCCTGAAGGACGCGGTGCACTACCCGGACCCGGACCTGGGTGTGCTGTACCTGACGCTGCTGTACACCGGCGGTGTGGTGGTGACGGCGGTGGCGGGCGGGATCGTCTCGGACCGGCTGGGAAAGCGGAAGATGATGGTCAGTGCGTGTTCGATGGTGATGGCGGCCGGGTCGCTGCTGCTGACGTTCTGGCACACCTGGCCGGTGGCGATGGGCGCGGCCGTGCTGCTCGGGCTGGGCTACGGGATCTATGTGGCGGTCGACCAGGCGCTGATCACCCAGGTCCTGCCGACGGCCGAGGACCGGGCGAAGGACCTGGGAGTCATCAACATCGCCAACTCCGCGCCCCAGGTACTCGGTCCGGCGCTGGCCGCGCCGATCGTGGCGTACGCGGGGGGCTATGCGGGGCTGTATCTGGCGTCCACCGTGGTGACGGCGGTGGGCGGAGTGCTGGTGTGGCGGATCCGGTCGGTCGGCTGATCCGGTCAGTCGGCTGAGTCCGCGGTGTCGGCCGCCTTCTGGCTGCGGATGACGTCGCGGTACCAGGCGTACGACTGCTTGGGCGTCCGGCGCAGCGTCTCGTAGTCGATGTGGACGAGTCCGAAGCGTTTGCTGGTCCCCTCGATCCACTCGATGTTGTCGGTCAGCGACCAGGTGAAGTACCCCCGGACGTCGATGCCTTGGCCGATCGCGGTGTGCAGCGCGCCCAGGTGCCCCTCGATGAAGGAGATCCGGCGGGTGTCGGTGACGGCCTCGTCGACGGCGCAGCCGTTCTCGGTGATGTAGAGCGGTGGAAGCCGGTCGCCGTAGCGGTCACGCAGCTGGACGAGGGTCTCGCGCAGTCCGTCGGGGACGACGGGCCAGCCGAAGTCGGTCGTCTCGTACCCCTCGATCTCCCTTATGCCGAAGGGAAGTTCGGCGGGCATCTCGAATCCGGAGAACGTGTCGAGGGCCTCCGCCCTGGGGGCGCCGACGAGGGTGGGGTTGTAGTAGTTGACCCCGTACCAGTCGAGCGGCGTGGAGATCGTCCGGAGGTCGTCCTCGACGGATCCCGGCATCAGCGCCGCGATGCTCTCGTCGGGGTAGCGCCCGGCGAGGATCGGATCGGCGAACATCCAGTTGGTGATGGTGTCGTACAACTCGGCGCCGAGACGGTCCTCTTCGGATTCGCCCGCGGTCCAGACGGGAGTGTGCGAGACGGCGATGCCGATGTTGGTGGCGCCCGCGGCCCGGAGCGCGCGGACGCCGAGCCCGTGGGCGAGGAGCTGGTGATGGGCGGCGGGCAGAGCGTCGAAGAGGAGGGTGCGGCCGGGGGCGTGCTCGCCGAGTGCGTAGCCGAGCATGGTGACTTCGGCGGGTTCGTTGATGGTGATCCACATGGGTACGCGGTCGGCGAGCCGTTCGGCGACGATGCCCGCGTACTCGGCGAAACGGTAGGCGGTGTCCCGGTTGAGCCAGCCGCCCGCCTCGTCGAGCGGCAGCGGGGTGTCCCAGTGGTAAAGGGTGGGGGCCGGGGCGATGCCGTGGGCGCAGAGCTCGTCGACGAGCCGGTCGTAGAAGTCGAGCCCGGCCGGGTTGACGGGTCCGCTTCCGCCCGGCACCACGCGCGGCCAGCTGACGGAGAAGCGGAAGGCGTCGGCGCCGAGGCCGGCCAGCAGGGCGACGTCCTCGCGGTAGTGCTCGTGGAAGCCGGTGCCGCGGGTGGTGTCGGTGCCGTCCTTGATCCGTCCCGGCTGGGCGGCGAAGGCGTCCCAGCCCGAGGGGCCCTTGCCGTCGGTGTCGGCTGCTCCTTCGGTCTGGAAGGCGGAGGCGGAGGCTCCCCAGAGGAATCCCGGCGGGAACGTCGGCACGGTCATCTCGGCCTCCAGCAGCCGTACGAATGAGCAGAACCTGGCAGGGCAATGATCAGAACCAGACCTTAATCGCCAGTAACGGGCTCGATCCAGTGTCGTGGGCCGGTGATCCCTACTTCTGCCGACCATGGGGCCGGAACGAGGAGACGAGGAGCAACGCATGCTGTTCGAGGTATGGGCGCCGGAGGCGGATTCGGTCGGTCTGCGGCTGGCGGGTGAGCTGCGGGCGATGGAGCGCGACCCGGCACGGACGGGCTGGTGGACGGCCGAGGCGGAGGCCGCGGACGGGGACCGGTACGGCTTCGTCCTCGACGACGGCCCCGTGCTGCCGGATCCGCGCTCACGCCGCCAGCCGGACGGCCCGGACGGCGAGAGCGCCGTCGTCGACCAGGAGGCGTACGCCTGGCGCACCGAGTGGGCGGGCAGGGGGCTCCCGGGCGCCGTCCTGTACGAGCTGCACGTCGGCACGTACACCGAGGAGGGCACCTTCGACGCCGCCGCGGCACGGCTGCCGCACCTGGCCGAGCTGGGCGTCACCCATGTGTCGCTGATGCCCGTCTGCCCGTTCCCCGGCACGCACGGGTGGGGTTACGAAGGGGTGTCGCTGTGGGCCGTGCACGAACCGTACGGCGGCCCCGAGGGGCTTAAGCGCTTTGTCGACACGGCGCACGAGCTCGGTCTTGCGGTGCTCCTCGACGTGGTCCACAACCACCTGGGACCGTCCGGCAACCACCTGCCCGCCTTCGGCCCGTACTTCACCGAGACCCACCACACGCCGTGGGGCGCCGCGGTCAACCTCGACGCGGTGGGATCGGACGAGGTCCGCGCGTATCTGCTGGGCAGCGCGCTCGGCTGGCTGCGCGACTACCGGCTCGACGGGCTGCGGCTCGACGCGGTCCACGCCCTCGCCGACACCCGGGCACTGACCTTCCTGGAGGAACTGTCCACGGCGGTCGACGCGCTCTCCACGGAGCTCGGCCGTCCGCTGCCGCTGATCGCCGAGTCGGACCGCTGCGACCCACGTACGACAACGCCGCGCGCGGCGGGCGGCATCGGGCTGCACGCCCAGTGGAACGACGACTTCCACCACGCCCTGCACACGGCGCTGACCGGCGAGTGCCAGGGCTACTACGCCGATTTCGCCGCCGCCCCGCTGACCGCCCTCGCCAAGACCGTGACGAGCGCCTTCTTCCACGACGGCACATATTCCAGCTTCCGCGGCCGCGCCCACGGCCGCCCCGTCGACATCGCCCGCACCGCGGCCACCCGCTTCGTCGGCTATGCGCAGACCCATGACCAGATCGGCAACCGGGCACTCGGCGACCGGCTCTCCGCCTCCCTCTCCCCCGGGCTGCTGGCCTGCGCGGCGGCGCTCGTGCTGACCGGCCCGTTCACCCCGATGCTGTTCATGGGCGAGGAGTGGGGCGCCCGAACCCCCTGGCAGTTCTTCACCGACCACACCGACCCGGCGCTCGCGGAAGCGGTACGCAGCGGCAGGCGTCGGGAGTTCGCTGCGCACGGCTGGGCGGCGGGCGACATCCCGGACCCGCAGGACCCGGCCACCCGCGACCGCTCCTGTCTGGACTGGACCGAACCGGAAAGCGAGCCGCACGCCCGCATCCAGGCCTGGTACCGCGAACTGATCGCACTGCGCCGCGCCATGCCCGACCTGTCCGACCCGGATCTGGCATCCGTGAAGACGGCCTTCGACGAGCAGGCGCGCTGGCTGGCCTATCGCAGGGGCGATCTGCGGATCGCGGTCAACCTCGACGAGAAGCCGGCCACGATCCCGCTCGGCGTCGGGCGGAACCGGAACAGCGGGGGCAGGGTGCTGGCCGCCTGGGAACCGGTGGAGACGCCGGGCGCGGACGGCCTGCTGCATCTGCCGCCCGAGTCGTGCGTGGTGCTCGCCGACGACTGAGGTGCCGCGGAAGCGGGTGGCACCCTCATCGACACCTTCGGAGGGTGCCCGACCGGTGCCGCACGACGTGCGGCACCGCTTCCGCGACCGGGAGCCGGGGCCGAACGCTCCTCCCGGTCCGGCTATTCGACGATCGCCAGCTCGCGTGCGGTGGTGTTGAGCCGACGCCCGCCGTCCTCCGTGACGGTCACGATGTCCTCGATGCGGACGCCGAACCGGCCCGGCAGATAGATGCCGGGCTCCACGGAGAAGCACATCCCGGGCACCAGCGGCTGCTCCTCGCCCTCGATCATGTACGGGGGCTCATGGGTGGTGACGCCGATGCCGTGGCCGGTCCGGTGGATGAAGCGCTCGCCGTAGCCGAACTCGGTGATGACGGCGCGGGCCGCCCGGTCGATCTCCTGGCAGGCGACCCCGGGCCGGACCGCGCGGCAGCCGGCCTCCTGCGCCTCCCGCACGATGTCGTGCACCCGCTGCTCCTCGGCGGTGGGTTCGCCGACATGGACCGTGCGCGAGGTGTCGGAGCCGTAGCCGTGCTTGAGACCGCCGAAGTCCAGCACGACCATGTCGCCGCGCTCGATGGTGCGGTCGCCCGCCTCGTGGTGCGGGTTGGCGCCGTTGGGCCCGGAGCCGACGACGGTGAAGTCGACCTGCGAGTGCCCGAACTGCTTGAGCAGCGCGGCCAGATCGGCGGCGACGTCGGTCTCCCTGCGGCCGGAGAAGCGGACCTTCAGGATCTCCTCGTACGTGGCGTCGGCTGCGGCCCCCGCTGCCGCGAGACGCTCCAGCTCGGCGGCGTCCTTGACCGCCCGCAGCATCGGCAGGGCCTCGGTGAGGGAGACGTACGAGGTGCCGGGGAGGAAATTCTGCAGCCCGAGCAGGTGCATCGCCCAGGCGTTGTCGCTGATTCCGAACCGGCCGGCCGCGTCGAGCAGCGGGGCGGTCACGGCGTACGGGTCCTTGCCGTCCGTCCAGTCGCGCAGGGTCAGAGCGGGGGAGCCGACGGCCTCCTCGGCGTCCGGTGCCTCCAGGGTGGGGACGACGAGAACCGGGTCCTGGCCCGCCTTCAGGACGAGGAGGGTGAGGCGTTCGGTGTTCACGGGGTGGTAGCCGGTGAGGTGGACGAGGTCCGGGCCCGGTGCGACGAGGACACCCGCGAGCCCCGCCTCGGCGGCGGACTCGGCGGCCCGCTCCATCCTCGCCCGGTAGTCATCGGCGGTGAACGGCACGGGCTGGTCGGGGCTGGACATGCGGAACCTCCTGGCGATGCGACACGGCACACAGCATCCTGCCCGGCGGCGGCAGCCGGCGCGAGTGGGGGGTCAGGACGTCGGGCGCAGCCGTACGACGAGGTCGGCGCGGTCCCGGCCACGGTCGACGAGCCGGGCATTGGTTTCGTCGGACCCGGCCACCCAGCGCTCCGCGTACGGCCGGGGCTTGCCGAACCGCACATGGCGGTCGACGAGCCTGCGCACCCGCACGTCCGGGTCGAGGTCCAGGAACCAGACCTCGTCGAGCAGCCCCCGCACCGGCGCCCAGGGGCCGTCGTCATGGAGCAGGTAATTGCCTTCGGTGACGACGAGCGGGATGTGCGGTGGTACGGGAACGGACCCGGCGATCGGCTCCTCCAGGGTGCGGTCGAAGGCGGGAGCGTAGACGGGCCCCTCCTCCCCGGGCGCGCGCAGGCGTCTGAGCAGGGCTGCGTACCCGGCGGCGTCGAACGTGTCGGGGGCGCCCTTGCGGCCGGCCCTGCCCAGCCGGTCCAGCTCGGCCCGGGCCAGGTGGAAGCCGTCCATCGGGACGAGGACGGCGAGCCCGGCCAGCTCCTCGACGAGCTGGGCGGCAAGGGTGGACTTCCCGGCTCCGGGCGGCCCCGCGATGCCGAGTATGCGGCGATGTCCGGGGGTGGCGAGCCGACGGGCGCGGGCCGACAGTTCGCCGACGTCACTCAGGTGCATGCGGGGCATTGTCCCGGCAGGGGAGGCGCACTCGGTAGTGTTACGTATAACTCTTCCGAATACCGCTGCTCCGCACCCCCGAGGAACCGCCATGTCCCACATCGCCCTGGTCACTCTGGTCGTCCGCGACTACGACGAGGCCCTCTCCTTCTACACGGACGCCCTCGGCTTCGAACTCGTCGAGGACACCGACCGCGGGGACGGATCCCGCTGGGTCGTCGTCCGCCCGCGCGGCGCCGCGGCGGGTACGGGACTGCTGCTGGCCCGCGCCAAGGACGAGGGTCAGAGGGCTTCCGTCGGCGCGCAGACCGGCGGCCGGGTCGGCTTCTTCCTGCACACCGAGGACTTCGCGGCCGACCACGCACGGATGCTGGCGGCCGGAGTGCGCTTCCTGGAGGAGCCGCGCCACGAACCGTACGGCTCGGTCGCGGTCTTCGAGGACCTGTACGGCAACCGCTGGGACCTGCTCCAGCCCGCGTGAACCGCGGGTTTCCCGCCTCGCGGGAGCGTTGTCAGTGGCCGCTGTTACGTTCAGTGACATGACTGACCGTGCCCTCCAGCTGTTGCGGGACAACCGCGAGCTGGCCGAACTGGCCGCGTTCCCCTTCGACTTCGACCTCGGTCGCGCCGATCATGTGGAGCACGTGGTGCTGGCGTCCGGCGCGGCCCTGACCCCCATAGCGGGGAGCGACACGGGCGGCACCTATTTCGTGTGCGGGGATCCGTTCGCCCGGCCCTCCAGGTACGCGAGCACGGCGAGCACCCGCCGGTGCACCGTGCCGTCGTCCGGTTCCAGACCGAGCTTGGCGAAGATCGAGCCGATGTGCTTGCTCACCGCCCTCTCCGTGACGACCAGTTCGGCGGCGATGGTGCCGTTCGCCTTGCCCTGGGCCATCAGTTCCAGCACCTCGCGTTCGCGCGGGGTGAGGCTCTGCAGCGGTTCGGTGGACGACCTGCGGGTCAGCAGCTGGGTCACGACCTCCGGGTCGAGGGCCGTGCCGCCTGCCGCCACCCGGTCGAGGGCCTCCAGGAACTGGTCGACCCGGCCCACCCGGTCCTTGAGGAGGTAGCCGATGCCCTGGGCGCCCTGGGCAAGCAGCTCGGCGGCGTAGGTCTCCTCGACGTACTGGGACAGGACGAGGATCGGCAGCTCGGGCAGCTCCGCGCGGGCTGCGACGGCGGCGCGCAGGCCCTCGTCCCGGAACGTCGGCGGCAGCCGTACGTCGAGGACTGCGGCGTCCGGCCGGTGCTTCAGCAGGGCGGGAAGGATCTCGGGCCCGGTGGCCGCGTCGGCCACCACCTCGTGGCCCGAACCGGTGAGCAGCAGGATCAGGCCCTCCCGCAGCAAGGCGTTGTCCTCGGCGATCACGATCCGCACGGCAGCTCCACTTCGATGTCCGTCGGCCCTCCGGTGGGGCTGCTGATGCGGGTCGTGCCGTCCAGTGCTGCGACCCGCCGCCTGATCCCCAGCAGGCCGCTGCCGGCGCGTTCGTCCGCGCCGCCGTGTCCATCGTCCCCGACGACCACACGCAAGGTGTCGGGGCCCCTGCCGATCCGGACGGTGGCGGCCGTCGCGCCACTGTGCTTGCTGATGTTGGTGAGCGCCTCGGCGACCACGAAGTACGCGGCCGCCTCGATGGCGGCCGGGAGCCGCCGCCCGTCCTCGACCCCGTCGAGGTCCGCGGTGACGGGGACGGTGACATCGGCGGCCAGAGCCCGTACCGCACCCGCCAGTCCGCGGTCCGTCAGCACGGGCGGATGGATGCCGCGGACCACGTGCCGCAGCTCCGCGAGGGCTGCCTCCGCGCCGTCGTGGGCCTCGTCGAGGCGGAGCCGGGCGGTGGCGGGGTCGCGGTCGAGGAGCTGTTTGGCGAGCCCGATGCGCATCGACAGGGCGACGATCCTGGCCTGGGCTCCGTCGTGCAGATCCCTCTCGATGCGCCGCAGTTCGGCGCCGTGCGCCTCGACGGCGCCGGCGCGGCTCTCCGTCAGCTGCGCGATCCGGTCGCCGAGTTCGGCGGAGTGCGACGAGGTCAGCAGCGAACGGGACCAGCTCGCCGCCAGGTCCGCGAGCACGGGGTGCCAGCGCAGCACCCAGCCCTGCCGCTCGGGAAGCGGTGTGCCGTACTCGTCGGCGGTGCGCCGGTCCAGGGCGTGGACGACGGTCAGTACGACCCCGTCCACGAAGAGGCCGACCGGCCACAGGATCATGGCGAGATAGGCGAGTCCGTTGCCGATGAGCGCCTGGACCGGCAGCCAGAGCGCGTCACGCCAGGTCGCGGGGTCGGTGAGGACCCGGCGGACCCGCTCGGACAGCTCCCCGCCGTCCAGCGGAAGATACTGCGCCGGGCGGAACGGCACCCCGAGCCGCGCAGCGGACCGGCGGCGCTCGAAGTCCGCGAAGCGCCGCAGCAGTTTGGCCGCCTCCGGCAGGGCCGGCAGCCCGATGATCACGGCGGCGAACATCAGGACGGCGACCACCAGGAACGCGCACAGATAGGCGAGCAGTGCCACCGGAATGCCGATGAACAGATAGCGCGAGGCATCCCACGAACGCCGGATGGCGACCGTCAGGGGGGCGGGATCGGTGCTCATGTCAGATTACGTTACGGGGGTCCGCCCGACTGCGGAGTGGCGCCTGCCCCCGGCTCGTGGTGGAGCTGGCTGCACCCCCGTTCCGGGAGCCCGCACTCTCCCCCGCACCTCTGCTCGCTCCTAGCGTTTATGCAGGTCAGACGATATGCAAGCAGCAACGGAGGTATCCAACGGTGGACACGGTCACGGCAATGCGGGCGACCGCGCTGAGCCTGGAGTCGGTGAGCCGGCGCTACGGGCGGCGCGGCCGCGCTCCGGAGGCGGTGGCGCTCGACGCGGTCAGCTGCGCCGTCCCGGCCGGAAGCTTCACCGCGGTGGTCGGCCCTTCCGGGTCCGGCAAGAGCACGTTCCTGCAGTGCGCGGCGGGGCTGGACCGTCCGACCTCGGGAACCGTACGGATCGGTGGCACCGACCTGGGGTCGCTGAGCGAGGCGGCACTGACCCGGCTCCGCCGGGACCGGGTGGGCTTCGTCTTCCAGTCCCACGCACTGAACCTGGTGCCGTCGCTGTCCATCGAGGAGAACGTCGTGCTGCCACTGGTGCTCGCGGGAGCGGATCCGGCCGATGCCGGGGTGCTGTCCCGTGGGCAGGATCTGCTGGCCCGCGTGGGTCTTGCGGGGCGCGGGGCGGAGAGTCCGACCACGCTCTCGGGCGGCCAGCAGCAGCGGGTCGCGGTGGCCCGCGCGCTGGTGACCGAACCCGCGGTGATCTTCGCGGATGAGCCCACGGCGTCCCTGGACCCGGAGTCGGCGGCGCTGGTCCTCGGTCTGCTCCGCGACGCGGTCCGGATCGACGGCCGTACGGTCGTCATGGTCACCCATGATCCGGTGGCGGCGAGCTGGGCGGACACCGTACTGACGATGGACGGCGGGCGGCTGCGATGAGCACGAGGATCCGGAAGGCGGAGACCGCGCGGGCGCGGTCCGGGGGGCGGCGCGCGTCGGCGTTCCTGGCCAGGCGCTCGCTGACGGCGCACCGGCGGGCCTGGGCCGCGGTGTTCGCGGCCACGGCGGCCACGGCGGCGCTGATCGGCGCGTTCGCGCTGGTGCTCGGCTCGCTGCTGCTGGCGCAGCCGCCGGTGGAGCGGTACGCGGGCGCGGACGCGGTGGTGGCGGCCGACCAGAAGGTGTCGTACACGGCGAAGCCGTGGGGCAGTGAGCCGATGACGGTGACGGCGTATCTGTCGGAACGGGCCCGGCTGGACCGGGCCGTGGTGGCGAAGGCCGCGGCGGCCGACGGGGTCGCGAAGGCGGTCGCGGACGACTCGGTGCCGCTGACGCTGGGCGGTGGCGCCGGTGCGGTCGGCCGTTCCTGGCCGTCGGCGGTGCTCACTCCGTACGAGCTGACCTCCGGCCGGGCGCCGCGGAGTGCGGACGAGGTGGTCGTCGACCGGGCGCTGGCACCCGCCGGGGCCGAGGTCGGCTCGACCGTGGAACTCCAGGTGGAAGGCGCCGCGCGCCCGTACACCGTCAGCGGTGTCGCGGAGGCGGGCAACCGGGGCGAGGGCGCCCCCGCCGTCTTCTTCACCGAAGCGCGGCTGACCGCGCTGGCCGGGCACCCCGGCACGGTCGACGCGGTCGGGATCGTCGCACGGGACGGCGTCTCCTCGGACGCGCTGCGGGACTCGTTGGGCGACGCGTTGCCCGACCGTACGGACACCGGGCGCGGCATCCGGGTCCTCACCGGCCCCGCACGCGGAGAGGCCGAGCACCTGGACGCGCTGGGCGGGCGCGGTGATCTGCTGGCGCTGCTCGGCTCGATCGCGGGCACGGTCCTCATGGTGGCGCTTCTCGTTCTTTCCACGACCGTCTCCCAGGCGGTCCACCAGCGCTCCGGTGAGCTGGCGCTGCTGCGGGCGGTCGGCGCGACGCCGCGGCAGCTCAGGTCCGCGGTAGGCCGGGAGGTGAGCCGGGTGGCCGGTGCGGCGGTGGTGCTGGGCGGGGTCGGGGCCGTGCCGCTGGGGCTGCTGATGCGGTCGCTGCTGACGACGGATCCGCTGCCGCTGCCCGCACCGCTGTGGCTGCCGCTCGCGGCAGCCGTGGCCGCCGCGGTGGTCGTCGCCGGGGCCGCACGTCCGGTCTCGTTGCTCGCCGCCCGGTCGATCACCGGGATGCGGCCGGCTGCCGCGCTGAGTGCGGCGCGCGCCCCCGAGCCGGGTGAGCCGGGCCGGCTGCGGACCGGTGCGGGCATGCTGCTGGTCGTGGGCGGGATCGGTTCGGCGGTCGCGGCCATGGCGCAGGGCGGTCAGGCGGCCGCTGTGGCCGCGTCGGGTGCGGCGACGTCGCTGGTCGTCGCGGTGGCGCTGCTCGGGCCGTGGATCGCGCGGGCGGCAGCGCGGGTGCTGGGTGCGCCGCTGCGGCGTGCGGGCGGTGTCTCCGGGTTCCTGGCGGCGAAGTCGGCCGCCGCGCACAACCGGCGGCTGGGCGCGGCGATCACACCGATGGTCCTGGTGGTCGCGTTCGTCTGCGTCCAGCTGACAGCGGGGGCGACGCTGGAACGGGCCGCCGGCCGGCAGGCGGAGGCCGCGCTGCGGGCGGACCTGGTGGTGACGGCTCCTGCGGGGCTGCCCGCGGACGCGGCGGCTGCGGTACGCAGGGCGCCGGGGGTGGCGGCCGCGACGGGTGTGCTGCGGTCGTCGGTCCTGCTCGCCCACCACGAGATGGGCGATCCGAAACTGGACCGCTACCCGGTGCTGGGTGTGACGGCGGGCGAGCTGTCCGGCACGGTCGATCCGGGCGTCGCATCGGGTGACCTGGCCGCCCTGACGGGGCGCTCCACCGTCGCGGTCGGCAAGGACCGGGCGGACGAGCTCGGCGTCGGCATCGGAGACCGGGTGCGGCTGCGGCTCGGTGACGGTACGGAGACGGGGCTGCGGGTGGTGGCGGTGTACGAACGAGCCCTGGGGCTCGGCGAGTTCATGCTGCCGCGCGAGGCGCTGACCGGGCATGTGTCGGCGGCGCGCGATGCCCGCATCCTGGTCCGCTCGGAGGCCGGGTCGGCTGCGGCCTCGGTACGCCGCGCGGTCGCCCCGTACGCCGGTGCGCAGGTCCGGGCCGCGACGGCGGACGACGTACGGATCGCGCCGTCCTCGTCGGAGGAGGACGACGCGCTGATCGTCATCGGGGTCGGGGTGATCGGCGGGTTCGCGCTGCTGGCGGTGGTGAGCACGCTGACCCTGATCACGGTGGGCCGACGACGCGAGTTCCGCCTGCTGCGGCTGGTGGGGGCGGGGCGCAGGCAGGTGACGCGGATGCTGTTCCTGGAGACGGGGCTGGTGGCCGTGGCGGGCCTGACGATCGGCACGGTGGTGGCGGCGGTCCCTCTGACGGCGTTCGCGGTGTCGGCGGCGGGGACGGTGCCGTACCTGGAGCCGGTGCGGTACGGCGTGCTGGCGGGGGCGGTGCTGATGGCTGCGGCGGCGGGCGTGGTGATCCCGGGGGCGTCCGGTGGCCGCGCCGGGAGGCGGTGAGGGTGCGGTGGGCGGCCGGGGCCGCTGTGCCCTGAGCTCCTCTCAGGCCCCGGTCGGGCTGAAGGATGTCCAGGGCGTGTGTCGGAAGTCCCGCCGTCCGCCCGAAGGGCGGGCCCGGCGGCGTCCGGTGCGTGCGATCGCACGGCGGAGGGTCGTCCTCGTACCGGACGTACTCGGACGACCCCGACAACGCAGCGAGCGTGCG
>NZ_JBHVEE010000041.1:0-68936 GCF_042802415.1 Streptomyces sp. NPDC057486
TCGTGGGCACATCATTGATCACGTCTATCGACTGCTCGGTCCGTTGTCATTACATGCGGCGCGGCCACACGTTCGCGGGACGGTCCGCCAAGACCGCCCCGCACCCAAACCCACCCCGCTACAATCCCCACACCCAAGCCGTTGACCAGCAGTAATGGAAAAGTACGGCTGGAGTACTAGCAGAACATTCACTCGCTGCGCTCGCACCCTCGTGCCATACCGACCTGCGCGTGGCGCTCAGCCGTCCGGCACACGAACCCGATCAACTGCCCGACCTGCGTGCGGAAGTCGACGGCATCCTGCGCGTCACAACGCTCGATCCAAAGGCGCACCGGATAGCAGGTACGGCACAGGCACACGCCCGCATCCTCCTTGCGCGATTCACGGACGAGATCGCCCGCTCGCCCAGGCTTCGCCATCCTGGCATCGTCGCGATGACCGCGTACGACCACGAGCACCAGACCGAGTACGCGGCCTCAGTGAGCGCCTGGCTCGACGCAGGCGGCAACGCGGCGAAAGCCGCCGAACAGCTCACCATTCACCACAACACGCTCAAATACCGACTGCGGCGAGCACGCGAGCTGTTCACCCTCGACCTCGACCACCCAGACGACCGCCTTTCGTTGTGGCTGCAACTCCGCGCATCCCGTGACATACCCCCGCAATGACCTCTTCTTTTCGATAGACAACGGGCGAAAACGATGCCAGCACGCAGACGGCGCGTGCACTGCCCCGGGATCCGCCCGATTCCGACACAGCCCCAGCACGACCAGCGCGGGCTACTTGCCCGAACTGGGGGCGGTCCAACGGTCCCGGCAGACCGCCCCTTCGTCTGCTGCTCGTCTCGTCAGATCCACTGCACGAGAATGGCGTTGGCGCGCGCGCCGAACTCGCGAGCGGGCGTCGTCGCAGCGGCTGACGGGGTCGCAGACGACTTGTCGTCGCCGCGTCCGGCAAGCACCGCAACGAGCGTCGGCGCACCGCTCAGCGCCGCCGCGCCCCGCTTCTGTCGAGCCGTAGGCATGCCATGTCCGGCATTCTCGCCCTGCGCGTCCACACACCGCACCTCCTGGGCCGCCCTACGCACCCCACCCGGTCGTGGCAACTTGCCACGCACCGCAAAAAGCTCCTTTCCAGGGTTGCGACCCACTAAATACTGGCAAACTCGTCATATTTTGCTGATCAGGAAAGCACAGAAGATGGCTCCACACCCCTGTCGGAGGGTGTGGAGCCACCTCGTTCGCAACCTTCCGAGCGCCTCCCGAGCAACCTCAAGAGGAACTGTCAGCAGGTCACTTCAGCCGGACCCTCACTTCAGGCCGAACGCCCGGATGATTTCCTGATCGACGCCGAGCCCGTCCCCGGCCTCGGCGTGCGCCTTGATCGAGACGAAACCGCCGGCCTCCTTCGGCGTCTGGAACCGTGCGGTCCAGGAACCGGCCGAATTCTCGCGCAGCTCCACGTCGCTCCAGTTCTTGCCGTCGTCGTAGCTGACCGACAGCGAGGCCTTCTTCGCCTTCACCGCACCGTCCAGCCACTCCTGCGTGCCCGCCGTGAGACCGATCTCGGTCCACCGGCCCGCCGAGACGTCACCGGCGAGGTCGGTGTCGACCTTGTAGTCCAGCTGGAGCAGCGGGATGTCGGCCTGGTTCGGACCGTTCTGGTCCATCTGGCCCGAGACGAAGTTCCACTCGGTGTGGGTGCGGGTGGAGGTCTTCCACACGTCTGCGTCCCGGGTGGCGTCGAGCACGAAGCGGTACGGCAGCTTCTCGGCGGACACGTCCCAGGCGAAGCCGGCCCGGCCCTTGACCTTCTTGATCAGCGTGTCGCCCTGGTAGAAGGCGGTGCTGGTGGTCTCGTACTCGTTCTCCATGGCGCCCGAGTGGCCCGCGCCCGAGTCGGTCCACGGAGTGAAGTTGAACTGGATGTCGTTGTAGACGGAGCGGAACGGACCCCAGTAGGCGGTGCCCAGACGCGGGCGGGAGATCGGCGCGAACCACTGTGCGGAGTAGGTGCGGCCCGCTGTGTAGTCCAGGGCGCCGCCGCGCATCTCCTGCGCGGAGTCCGTCTGGGTGGCGTTGAGGACCGAGTGGTTCTCGTACCAGAAGGAGTCGCCCGGAAGCGGGTTGACCCACTCCTGGCGGGTGCCGGGGAACTTCTCGTACTCCTCGAAGCCGACACCCGGGCCGTAGTCCGGGATGTCGTAGCGGAAGCCCGCGCCGAGCGTGTCCTTGTGGCCGTAGAAGGTGTTCTCCACCTTCGCCAGCTGGCGGGTCGACGGAGCGAACTCCAGCGAACGGTCCGGCACGAAGCCGTCGTGGCGGTCCACCAGGTCGTACACGTAGCTCGCGTAACGGTGCTGAGCAACCGTCAGCTTCGCTCCACGCTGCGCGGTCTTGATCAGGTCCTCGCCCGCCAGGCGCTGGACCGAGGCGACCGGAATGGTTCCCTTGGTCCCGTAGGGCGTGTAGCTCTCCATCAGGACGCCGTCGCCGTCGTTGACAACGAACAGTGCCCCGGCGCCCGCGGCCACCGCGTTGGCGAGCCGGTCGGCGGGAGCCACCGCGTCACTGCTGCGGATGACGACGGCCTTGCCCTTGACGTTCAGACCCTCGTAGTCGGCTATGGCGCCGTTTCCTGCGAAGACGCTGGCCAGCTTCTCCTCACCGCCCTCGGCGATCGCCGCACCACCCTGCGGGAAGACCTGCACGTCACGGCCCTCGGCCGACACATCCAGCTGCTTCTCGCCCTGCCGCCAGCGGGTCAGGAAGGAGAAGCTGCCCTGCGTGACCTTCTTGGTGGGACTGGCCCACAGCTGGTCGTAGATCAACGGGATCTGGTACAGGTCGCGCTGGATCGTGCCATCCGGTGCGGTGCGCGCCATGTCGAATCGCAGCTGTCGGGTCTCGGTCTCCTTCGGGGTCCGCACACTGACCTTGCGGGCCTTGGAGGCGTCGAGGGTGACCGTGGTCGCCTTGTCGAGGATCGTCTCGGGGGCCGCGAGGAATGCCACGGCCTTCGAGTCGGCGCGGTCGCCGGCGACGCTCGCGGCGGTCCAAGCGGTGTAGTTGCCCGGCGGCAGCCGCAGTGTGTACTCGCCCGACACCGGGACGACATTCAGGTTCGGATCGCCTAGCGCGCCGAGGACGACCAGGCCGTCCATCGGCTTGCCGTCGCGGTCACGGAGCCTGAGCGTCAGGTCGTACAGCTCCTGCTCCTTGTTGAGGGCGAAGCCGGTGTGGGCGACGACGGTGCCCGCCGCGTCCTTGGCGATGACCTGCCCGGAGAACTGGGTGTCGTTCGCGACCTTCGACGGATCCAGCAAGAGCACAGCCTGGGCGGTGGAACCGGCCGGGACGGTCAGCTGCTTCGTCGACAGGGAGTAGGCCTCGGCATCGGTGTCCGTGGCCAGGTCGAGGGTGACGTCCTTCGTACCGGTGTTGCGGTACGTGATGGTCCGCTCGGCGACCGGGTCGGACGTGGAGTGCGGCCAGTCGTAGGAGGCGACCGCGACGGAGCCGGTGGCCTCGATGGTGGTGTCGACGGCCGCCTTCACGTCGAGCCGACCGGTGCCCTGCTCGTACGGGGTGTACGCGTCGAGCTTCTTCGACGAGCTCATCAGCGCGTCCTTGATCCGCTGACCGGACCAGTCGGGGTGACGCTGCTTCAGAATCGCTGCGGCGCCCGCGACATGCGGGGTCGCCATCGACGTACCCTGCATCGACCGGTACATCCCGCTGACGCCCGGAACCGCCTGCGAGGCGGCAGCGTTGATGGCCACACCCGGTGCGGACAGGTCGGGCTTCAGGCCGTAGGACCTGACGAGCGGGCCCATCGAGGAGAAGCTGGCGCGTTTGTCCTGCTTGTCGACGGCGGCGACGGTGAGTGCCTTCTCCGCAGAGCCGGGCGAACCGATGGTGCCCGCGCCGTACGCGTTGCCGGCGGCGATCACGAACAGCGGACCGCCGTCCGCCGAGAGGGTGTCGACCGCCTGCGACATCGGATCGGTGCCGTCGTCCGGGATGCTGGAGCCGAGGCTCATGGAGACGACGTCGGCGCCTTCGGCCTTCGCCCACTCCATGGCGGCGATGATCCCGGAGTCCTCACCGGAGCCCCCGTTGCCGAGGACCTTGCCGATGATCAGGTCCGCACCCGGGGCCACCCCCTTGTTGACGCCGTCCGACGCGGCGCCGGAGCCCGCGATCGTGGAGGCGACGTGCGTGCCGTGGCCGTGCTTGTCGAGGACCTCCTCGCCCGGCACGAAACTCTTGGACTCGAGGATGCGGTCCTTGACGTCCGGGTGGGTCGGGTCGATGCCGGTGTCGAGGACGGCGACCTTGGTGCCCTTGCCGTCGTACCCCTCGGCCCAGGCCTGTGGGGCGTTCACCTGCGGAACCGAGTCCTTCAGCGAGGCCTCCACCCGGCCGTCGAGCCACAACTTGGCGATGCCCTTGTCCAACGAACGGGACTTGGGGGTACGGGCGATGTCGTTCCAGAAGGCCCGGGCGGTGCCCTTCTCGGCCTTCAGCGCGGCGCCGTGGATGCTCTCCAGAGTGCGGGTCTTCTTCACACCGCGAGGGGCGGCCGGCAGTGAGCGGCCCTGACTCGCCGTGTAGGTGGCGATCAGCGGAATGCCGCCGGACTTCCGGTCGTCGTACCCCATCTTGACCAGAGCCGAGACATTGAACAGTCGGCGGTCCAACCTGCCCGCAGCAAGGAGGGAGTTGGCCTCGTCGGGCAGGACGTACAGATCGTCACCGGCCTGCTGGACATGCACGCCGCCGACCGCTCCGTCGGGGCGGTCCACGGTGACGGTGTCCTGCTTGCCGACACCATCCGAGTAATGCACGACATCCCCCGTGAGCAGGGTGATGTCGTACTCCTTGACAGGGGCGGCGGCCTGCCGGTCGACGGGCCCGGACTGACCCGCGGCGGCGGAAGCGAAGCCCGTTGCGGGCAACAGTGCCCCGCTCACCAGGGCGACCGAAGTCGCTATGAGCAGAGCCCTGCGTCCGGCACGAGCGGATCTCACCCGGCCGGAAGCGGAGGAGGATGTGAATGTCATGCAGCAGATCTAAAGGCAAAACCGAGGCTACGGTTGAGTTCACACCTGGCGTGAAGCCGCCGTGGCGGCAACCCGCCCACGAACGACCGTGGTTCGGGGGGCAGTTCAAGCCACGGAAATGATCACTGCCGCTGAAGCGTTGTTCGTCGCCCTGGTCGCCATCCAAGCCCTGCCCGGCACCGCCGTCCGGCGGCGGTCGAGGGCCGCGCGGGCGAGGGAGACGGCGTGCTCGTACCGCCCTTCGCCTCGCGGATCCGCCGTGCGGCAGTCGCTCGGGCCTCGACCTCGATGAGCGGGACGAGGACGGGCCCGGGCTCGCCGTCGCGTAGCTCCAGCTGCACCCGCCCGCAGGTGACGACGCCGAACGCGTCGCACCACTGCGCCGCGATCACCGCGACACGCGCGCCACCGCACAGCGTGAGCGTCCGCATCGGGACTACTCCGTACCGTCCGACGGCAGGCTCTCCGGCAGCCCGAGCCGTGGGAACCGGTCGTCGTGGAAGATGACGATCTCGGTGATGGCCCCGCCGGTGACGCGCAGGACGTCGATCGTCAGCGGCAGGTACGCGTCCTCCCGCTTCCGCCAGAGGTAGAAGGCGACGGCGGGCTGCCGGTTCACGGAGGTGAGGACGCCGCGCAGGCCCTTCATGCCCTCGAAGCCGCTCTCGACCCAGTCGTTCACCACCGCGTCGCGGCCGACGTACAGGCCCGGCGTGGGCGGCATCGAGCACCGGACATCGTCCCGCAGCATCGAGGCGAGCGCCGGGACGTCCGTGGCCACGCTGGCGTCGGTAAAGCGGCGTACCAGCTCGCGCGTCCCGGCGTCCTGTTCGCCGCCGGTCCAGTCCTGCCGCTCGGCGGGAAGGTGCTCCCGCATGCCGGCGCGGGCCCGTTGCAGCGCGCTGTTCACGGAGTTGACGGAGTCCCCGAGGAACTCCGCGACGCCCTTCGCCGGCCAGCCGAGCACGTCCCGCAGGATCAGCACGGCCCGCGGGCGCGGCGCGAGGTGCTGGACTGCGACCAGGTACGCCAGCTCGATGGTCTCCCGCGCGACGGCGACGGTCTCCGGCTCGTCCGCGTCGCTCGCGGGGAGCTCGTCGAGGAGCCGGTCCGGGTACGGCTGCAGCCACAGCACCTCGCCGCCGGTCGCAGGCTCCGGCCGGCACTTGGCGAGCAGGTCCAGGCAGGCGTTGGTGGCGATCCCGTACAGCCAGGCCCGGAACGTCGACCGCCCCTCGAAGGTCTCCCGCCGCCGCCAGGCACGGAGGAACGTTTCCTGCACGGTGTCCTCGGCGTCCTCGAACGACCCGAGCATCCGGTAGCAGTGCACGTGCAGCTCCCGCCGGTGCCGCTCCGCCAGCCCCGAGAACGCCGGCTCGTCGACCTCGCCCAGCCCGCTCACGCCCAGCTCCTCCAGCCACGTGTCCGCATTCATCACGTCATCCTTCCGCCTCGTCGTGTCCCGTCGTAGGTCTGACGGGTGCGGGCGCGAAAACTCATCACTGAGGGCTGTCCCGCCAGGGATTACGGGACAGCCCTCAGACGAGGAGCATTCTGGCCAACTCGGCTTACCGTCTGGTGGTGGCCTGACGGCCCGGCCTCACTTCAGGTGCCGGGTGAAGAACTGGGCCGCGGCGTCCCCCGCGAACTGCGGGACGCCGGTGTGCCCGCCCATATTGGCGTGGAGGGACTTCTCCTTGGAGCCGAAGGCGTCGAACAGATCCAGGGCCGCCTGCCGGTCGTTCCCTTCGTCGTCCCACTGCAGCAGGACATGCAGCGGAATGGTGATCTGGCGGGCCTCCTCGAACATGGCGCGAGGCACGAGACTCCCGGCGAAGAATCCGGCGGCCACGATGCGCGGCTCGACCACCGCAAGGCGAACGCCGATGGAGATCACTCCCCCCGAGTACCCGACCGGGCCGCCGATCTCGGGCAGCGACAGGAGGGCGTCCAGGGCGGCCTGCCATTCCGGGACCGCCTTGTCGACGAGCGGGAGGACGAGGGCGTCGATGATCTCGTCGCTGACCGGCTCGCCGGCTTCCATGGCCCGGCGCAGGTCGGCGCGGGCCTGCTCGGCGGCGGCCCAACGGGGCCGGTCGCCGCTTCCGGGGAGCTCGATGGTGGCCGCGGCGAAGCCATCCGCCGCGGCGTGCCGGGCCCGGGCCACCAGTCGGGGGTACATCTTGTGCAGTCCGAGCGGGGGGTGGCCGAGCAGGATCAGCGGCGTCGGTGCGGATGCAGATGCGGGCGTCCACAGGATGCCGGGAATCTCGCCGAGGGTGAATTCGCGCTCGAGAACGCCGTCGTCGAGGCGCTGTTCAGAAGTGAAGTGCATGGTCGTGCCTTTCGGGAGTGCTCTGGAACGGCGCTCCCGGACGACCTATCGCCCGACCGTGGCCCCGGAGGGGAGCACCCATGTCGATACTGCGTTCACGGGTACCACCTCCTCGTTCTCTAGCACGGCCTCCGGAAACGTAGCAGTGGTCGCGGTGTTCCGCCAAACGGTTTCTTGCGCGGGCTCCGTGGCCGGATGCCAAGGAGGCGGAACACTACGCAGAGCTGCATGGGGCCTCATCGCGGCTTCCCGAGGTAAGGCCCTGCGACGGCGGGGTGCGCCGGGGACGCTGTCGCGTCTCATGAGCATCGAACACGGCGCGCAGCCGACGCCTCCCCATCTCATGGACTGGTGCTGTCGGTTCTCGTGGACAAAGCCACGGTGCGGCATTCTGGGCGGCACCGTGGCAACACCCCGACGGGAGCAGCGGGCCTTCGATGATCTGCAGGGTGCTGTGGCCCGGCTCCGCGCAGGTGCCGCCTGATGGTCTGCTGTGCAGGTTTCGGGCTCGGCGCAGGCCCATCCATGCTGTCAGGCCGGTGAGTTCCACTGGAGTCATAGCCGGTCAGGCTTCGTGGGGACCTGCCCTGAGCCGGGCGGTGTGGTGCGTCAGTTACTCGTGTTCAGCGCGTGGGCGTACTGCTCGTCGGTGACAGGCTCCAGCCAGGTGGTGCCGTCTCCATCGGTGTCGCCGACGACCATGGCGATGTGCGCCATGAGGGTCGTGTCGGTGGCGCCGTGCCAGTGCTCCTCGCCTGCCGGGCACTTGACGGTCTGGCCGGCGTGGATGCGTACGACGTTGCCGTCGCGGGTGCCGACGAGGCCGACGCCGTCGGTGATGTAGAGGGTCTGGCCGTTGGCGTGGGAGTGCCAGTTGGTGCGGGCGCTGGGGGTGAAGCGTACGAGAGCGGCGGCGAGGTGGGCGGGGGCGGTGGGGGCTTCGATCATGTTGAGGTAGACGTCGCCGGTGAAGCGTTCGGCCGGGGCCTTCAGCGTGGCGGTTTCGGTGATGTGTTCCATGGTGGTTCTCCTCGGTGGGGTCGCGGTGCGGTGCTGGGTCGGTCAGGCTCTGCGCTCGTCGGCGATCTTCTTGAGCCGGTTGATGGCGGTCATGGCGTTGGGCCAGCCTGCGTAGAAGGCGAGATGGGTGATGGCCTCGGACAGTTCCTCCACGGTCAGGCCGTTGTCGAGGGCGACGCCCAGGTGGTGGTCGAGCTGCTCGCCTCGGTAGAGGGCGGTAAGGGCACTGACGGTGACCAGGCTTCGGTCGCGCGGTGAGAGGCTGGGGCGTTTCCAGACGTCGCCGAAGAGGACGTCGTTGGTGACCTCGACGAGTTTGGGAGCGATCGCCCTGAGTTCTTCGGGGGCGGACTGCTCGGGCATGGTGGTTCTCCCGTGTTCTACGAGTTCTGTGAGGGCAGGGGTGTGCGGGGGCTTCGTGGCTACTGGGCGGTGTAGCCGCCGTCGACTGGCAGGGCGACGCCGACGACGAAGCTCGCTCCGGGGCTGCACAGCCACAGGACGGCCTGGGCCATTTCGTCGGCGGTGCCGAGCCGGCCCATGGGCTGGTTGGCTTCGGCCTCGGCGCGGTCGAGCTCTCCCTTGGCGATCATGTCGCTGACCATGGGGGTGTCGATGGTGCCGGGGCAGATGGCGTTGATACGGATACCGCGCGGCGCGTACTCGAGGGCGGCGCTGGTGGTCAGGCCGATCACGCCATGCTTGGTCGAGTGGTAGGAGGCGCGTCCGGGCAGGCCGACGAGTCCGCCGAGTGAGGAGCAGTTGACGATCGCTCCGCTGCCCTGGGCGCGCATGTATCGCAGTTCGTGCTTCATCGACGCCCAAATGCCGCGCAGGTTGATGGCGTGGACCTTTTCGAACTGGTCGAGAGGTTCCTCGGCGGCGTCGGTGGGCGGGATCTGGATGCCGGCGTTGTTGTAGGCCATGTCGAGTCGTCCGAAGGTTTCCACGGTGCGGTCGACGGCGGCGGCGACCTGGTCCTCGTCGGCGACGTCGCAGACCAGGGCCAGGACTTGGTGGCCGTCGTCGGCGAGCTGCTTGGCGACGGCGTTCACGGCTCTCTCGTCGATGTCGGCGAGCGCGACGGCGGTCCCCGACCGGGCGAAGGCGCGGGCGGTGGCCAGACCCATACCGGAGCTTGCACCGGTGACAAAGGCGACCTGTCCGGTGAAGTCGTAGGTGGGGTTCATGACGGTTGCTCCCAACGAAGGTGTGCGGAAGTGGAGTTCAGCGCGGATCGCTGCCGGTGCGTCTGCCTCCTGCGGATCGCCGGCGTCGGTGGTGTGCTGGGCGACGGCCCGCGAGGGGTTGGCGGTGCCGCTGAGGGCGAGGGCGATGACCTTGGCTGCGGTCGGCTCGGGGGCGCCCTGGGTGGTCAGCTTCCGGGGCGGGGCTGTCGTTCAAGGTCGCGCCGACGGGCTGCCCGTGGAGGGTGACGCGAATGTCCGTCGGAGTGCTCCGGTCTGATCCGGAGGGGCTGGTGGACGCTGAAGTCCGGGGCCGCTCCGGTGCCGACGCCGGGTCGGTGGGTGTGGACGCGGGAGCCTGCTTGGCTTCCTCGGAGCAGGCGGTCATGGTCAGCAGCACGCCGGCGGAGGCTGTGGCGGTCAGGGCCCGGCGAAGGGGGAAGGTCATGAAAGTGCTGTCCTACGGTCAGTCGGGCATGGGTTCGGCGTAGTGCCGGAAGCCGTCGCGGTCGGTGTGCAGGGCGTACAGCCGCTCGGCCAGGACCTCGGGACTGGAGCTTTCGGAGTCGGGGCTGATCGCACCCGGGACGATCAGCTGCGTGGCGTGGATGTTCTCCGGGGCGAGCGCGGTGTGGAGCATCGCCGCGTAGGCACTCTCACCGGCGAACGCGATCGAGGTGCCGGCCACGCCGGTCTTCGGGCGCACCGCGCTGCCGCCGTTGACGAACAGCAGCGTGCCCCGGCCGAGCTCCCGCATACCGGGCAGAACCGCGTTCACACAGGTGAGAGGGCCCTTCACGGAAAACGCCAGCGGAGCATCCAGGTCGGCCGCGCTGGTTTCCAGGACCGGCTTCATGAAGTCGGCTCGCGGCACCGGGCTGTACTGCAGGATCTCGACGGACCCCAGCTCCTCGGCCGCCGTGCGCAGGGCCGTGGTCAGCGAGTCGGGGTCGAGAACGTCAGCGGAGTAGCCGCGTGCCTGGACCCCGTCGCCGTCCAGCGCCGCCACCAGCTCGTCGAGACGATCGGTGTTGCGTGCCAGGAGTGCGACGGTGTGGCCTGCCTTGCCGAAGCGGCGGGCGGCGGCCAGGCCCAGGCCGGGGCCTGCGCCGACCAGTGCGAACGTGGTCATGGTGAGTCCTTGGGCGAAGAGAGGGGCTGGACGAGGAGAGGCCTGACCGGTCCCGCTTGGCGGGGCCGACCGGAACGGTCGGGTCAGGGGGTGAGGAGGGTTTTGATGGCGCGGCGTTCGTCCATCGCCCTGTAGCCCTCGGCGACCTGCTCCAGCGGCAGGGTGAGGTCGAAGACCTTGCCCGGGTCGATGCTCCCGGTCAGGACGCGCTCGATGAGGTCGGGCAGGTAGCGGCGTACGGGCGCGGGGCCGCCGCGCAGTCCGACGTGGGAGAAGAACAGCTCCTGGCCGTCGACGGCGACCTCGTGGGGGACGCCGACGAAGCCGACGTTGCCGCCGGGGCGGGTGGAGTTGAGGGCCTGCTGCATGGACTGGGCGGTGCCGACACACTCCAGGACACTGTCGGCACCGATCCCGCCGGTCATCTCCTTGATCCGGGCGACGCCTTCCTCGCCGCGCTCGGCGACGATGTCGGTCGCGCCGAATTCACGGGCGAGGTTCTGGCGGCTCTCGTGGCGGGACATGGCGATGATCCGCTCCGCGCCCATCTCCTTCGCGGCGATCACCGCGCACAGGCCGACCGCACCGTCACCGACGACCACGGCGGTCGATCCGGGCTTGACCTCGGCGGCCTCAGCGGCCCACCAGCCGGTGCCCATCACGTCCGACACAGCCAGCAGACCCGGCCAGAACTCCTCGCTGGGCACGCTGTCAATGGCGACGAGCGTGCCCTGCGCGTGCGGGATGCGCACGTAGTCGGCCTGGCAGGTGGACATGAACTCGCGGTTCAGACAGCTCGACTGGAACCCGTTACGACAGTTCGCACAGACATTGTCCGAGGTCGCGAACGAGCCCACGACGAACTGGCCCGGCTTGACGGCGGTGACCTCGGACCCGACCTCTTCGACGAAGCCGACGTACTCGTGGCCCATAGGATGCGCCGCGTCGGTCGGCTCGGCCCCGCGATACGGCCACAAATCCGAACCACACACGCACGTCACCGCCGTACGGATGATCGCGTCGGTCGGCTTGAGGATCTTCGGGTCCTCCAGAGTCTCGAAACGGATGTCGCCAGGGGCGTGAATCACTGCGCCGCGCATGAGAGGTTCCTTTGCGTACTTGGTACAGGGTGCGGACCCGAAGCACGGGCGGCGGACCACCCGGGCCGGGGACGGGGGCTTCGCAAGCACCGCCTTCATGGCTGGTAGCGGAAGCACCACGCCTTCCAGGAAACGCCCACTTCCCGCACGTAGCGAGTCACTGACAAAGGGTGTACTGGCAGTACATCCCTATGGCCGCGTGCGGGACGTACCGTCGAAGACATGGACAACCGCGAGGAGGTCCGCGAGTTCCTCACCTCGCGGCGCGCAAAGATCACCCCCGACCAGGCCGGACTGCCGTCCGGCACCCGACGCCGCGTGCCGGGCCTACGCCGCAGCGAGGTCGCAGCCCTCGCCGACATGAGTGTCGAGTACTACGCGAAACTCGAACGCGGCAACCTCACAGGCGTCTCGCCGGCCGTTCTGGAAGCCCTCGCCCGCGCCCTCCAGCTAGACGACGCCGAACGCGCCCACCTACTCAACCTCGCACACGCGGCGGACGGCTCCGACGCCCTCACCCGGCCCCGCCGGCGGCGCACCAGGGACCAGTGGAAGCCACACGGCAGCCTGCAGTGGACCCTGGACGCCATCACCGCCGGACCCGCCTTCGTCCGCAACGGCCGCATGGACATCCTGGCCGCCAACCAGCTCGCTCGAGCCTTCTACGCGGACGTCTACGCCACGCCCCACAACCAGGCGAACCTGGCTCGCTTCAACTTCCTCGACCCCGCCTCGCGCCGCTTCTACCCCGACTGGGACCAGGCCGCCGACGTGGCCGTCGCCATCCTGCGCACCGAAGCCGGCCGCAACCCGCACGACAAGGACCTCCACGACCTGGTCGGCGAACTCTCCACCCGCAGCGACGACTTCCGCACCCGCTGGGGCGCCCACAACGTCCGCCACCACGGCACCGGCACCAAACGCTTCCACCACCACGCCGTCGGAGACCTCACCCTTGCCTACGAAGGGTTGGAGATGGCCGCTGAACCAGGGCTCACTCTGACGATCTACACCGCCGAGCCCGGCTCGCCCTCCGAGGAGGGGTTGCGCCTCCTCGCGACCTGGGCCGCCACCCAGGACATCGAGTCCACGGAATCGTCCACAACGAGCTGACCACGGCTTACGGAACCAAGCGGCGGCACGGCCCGTTGCGGGGTGGTGGGGCACGAGCGCCGTGCGGTGGACGGTGGGTGCCGCGCTTCCTTCCGGTGGAACGGGCACAGTGCGGGTGACGGGGCGGCCGGCGCCGTCCGGATCGTGCGGCCGGCCGCCCCGCGCGGTGGGGATCAGCCCGCTGCGGCCGGTGCCGGGGTGGCGTCGGGCAGAACAGGAACGGGCCGGTGTTCATCAGCGCCTAGGGGCGGGACGTCCTTGCCGTCGAGGACGGCCTTGGCGCGTTCGAGGTCGAATTCCTTCTCCCACTTGGCGATGAAGATGGTGGCGACCGCGTTGCCGAGGACGGTGGTGAGGATGCGGCCCTCGTTGAGGAATCGGTCGATGCCGACGATGAGGGCCAGGGCCGCCATGGGGACGTGGCCGATGATGCTGACGCTGCTGGCCAGGACGACGAACGCGCCGCCGGGCACGCCGGCTGCTCCCTTGCTGGTGAGCATCATGATGCCGAGCATGACCAGCTGCTCGCCGATGGAGAGGTGGATGTCCAGGGCCTGGGCCAGGAAGAGCGAGCTCATCGTCAGGTAGATGGCAGTGCCGTCGAGGTTGAAGGAGTAGCCGGCCGGGAGGGTGAGGCCCACGACCGGGCGGGAGGCGCCGAGGTGTTCCATCTTGCCGACCATGCGGGGCAGGACGGCCTCGCTGGAACAGGTGGCCAGGATGATCAGGATTTCTTCCTTGAGGTAGCGGCAGAGCTTGAACAGGCTCAGGCCGGTGTAGCGCAGCAGGCCGCCGAAGACGACGAGGATGAACACCACGCAGGTCGCGGAGAAGATCGCGATGAGGATCAGCAGTTGGTGCAGGGTGCCGATGCCGTACTTGCCCACCGTCAGTGCCAGGCCGCCGAAAGCGCCGAGCGGGGCGGTGCGCATGACCCAGCCGACGACCTTGAAGACGATCTTGGAGATGTTCTCCACGCCGCGCAGCAGCCCCTGTGCCGGCTCGCCGACGGCCTTGATACCGATGCCGAACAGCACCGAGACCAGCATGACGGGCAGGATCTCACCTTCGGTGAAGGCGGAGAACATGGTGCCGGGGATGATCGACAGGATGAAGTCCGGCAGGTCGATGTGGGTGCTGGTCGTGCCTTCGGGCAGGTCGTCGGTGCTCAGGGAGGACGCGGCGATGTGCATCCCCGCGCCCGGATGGAAGACGTTGCCGACGATCAGGCCGACGGCCATGCACAGGCCGGTCAGCACGACGAAGTAGACCAGCGACTTGGCGCCGACCCGGCCGACACGGCCGAGGCTGTCGACCTTGCCCACGCCCAGGACGACGGTGCAGAAGAGCACCGGCGCGACGATCATTTTCATCAGGGCGACGAATCCGTCGCTGAACGGCTGCATCTGCACGGCGACACTCGGCCACACCGCGCCGACCACGATGCCTGCCGCCACGCCGATGAGGACCTGGACCCACAACTGGCGCAGCCAGTACCCGACACCGCGCTTCGTTGCGGTTGCATGCGGAGAGCTGGACATCTTTTTCCCCTCTGGAGGATGAATGCCCTCCTGTATACATAGCTGCATTCAGAGCTGTATAGGTCTCCGTGGACATCTTTTGGAAACGATCCGTACACGCGGCGGTCCCGCCTGCCCAACAGGGCGGACGGGACCGGATTGGCGGGTGCTGCTGAGGGTCGCAGGGCGTCAGATGCCGACCCAGTAGGTGCGGGTGTTGGTGAACTCCCGGATGCCGGCACTGGCCAGTTCACGGCCGTGTCCGCTGGCCTTGGTGCCACCGAAGGGCAGGCGCGGATCGGAGGCGACAACGGCGTTGACGAACGCCGCGCCGGTGGTGATGCGGCGGGCCAGGGACAGGCCCACCTCCGGACGGCTGGTCCACACACTCAGGCCCAGGCCGAAGGGGGTGGCGTTGGCCAGCCGTACAGCGTCGTCGTTGTCGCGGGCGACGGCGATGGCGGCCAGCGGGCCGAAGGTCTCCTCGTCGAAGGCCGGCATGCCGGGTCCGGCGTCGGCCAGGACCGTGGGCTGGAAGAAGAAGCCGTCACCGGGCAGGGGTTTCCCGCCGGTCAGCAGCCGCGCGCCCGCGGCCACGGACTCCTCCACCTGCCGTGCGATCGCTGCCCGCAGATCGTCTCTCGCCATCGGGCCGATCCGGGTGGCGCGGTCGCTCGGATCACCGATGCGCAGACGCTCCACCCCGTCGACGAAGGCCGCGGTGAAGGCGTCGGCCACCGCCTCGGTGACGATGAACCGCTTCGCGCACACGCAACTCTGCCCGGAGTTGGTGAAGCGGGCCCTGACCGCGGCCGCCGCGGCCGCCTCGACGTCGGCGTCGTCGAGGACCACGAAGGCGTCCGAGCCTCCGAGTTCCAGAACGCACTTCTTCGCCGCGCGCCCGGCTGCGGCTCCGACAGCGGCTCCGGCCCGGTTGCTTCCCGTCAGCGTGACGGCAGCGATCCGCTCGTCACCGATGAGCCGCGCGGTCACCTCCGGTACCTCGTCGTCCGCGACGAGCAGCGCAGTGACCAGATGCTCGGGGAATCCGGCCTCGACGAACAGGTCCTGCAGGGCCAGGGCGCTGCCGGTGACGTTGGAGGCGTGCTTGAGCAGGACACCGTTGCCGGCCACCAGGGACGGGATGGCGAAGCGCATCACCTGCCAGACAGGGAAGTTCCACGGCATGACCGCGAGGACCAGGCCGGCGGGCTCGTAGGCGACCCAGGCCTCGGCTCCGTCGATGTCGGCCCGTTCGTCGGCGAGGATGGCCGGTCCGTGGGCGGCGTAGTAGTCGGCGGTCAGCGCGGACTTCTCCGTCTCCCCCTCCGCCTCGCCCACGGGCTTGCCCATCTCCGCGACGGCCAGCTCGGCCAACCGCTGACGGTGCTCGCGCAGCGTGTGCGCGAGGCGGGCGGCGCGCGCGGCGCGCTCCGAGGCCGGGACGAGGGCCCAGGCGCGGGCCGCGGCGTGCGCGCGTTCCACGGCGGTCTCGATCCGGGCGGCGTCCCAGGCCTCGTAGGCGGCCAGCGGCCGGCCAGTGGCGGGGTCGATGGTCTGGATGGTGCGGGTCATGAGGTGCGGGCCCCTCCCTTGTCGTGCTCCGAGAGGTGCTCGAAGGTCTCGCCGGTCGCGGTGATGGTGCGGGTGACGTCCCGGCCGCCGTAGACCCAGTAGATCCGCATGACCGACTCGCCACGGTTGAAGAAGCGGTGCGGAATCCCGGCCGGCACCCAGGTCGCCTGGCCGACCTCCAGGTCGAAGAACTCGCCGTCGATCTCGGCGGTGGCCTCCCCTTCGAGGATCAGCACCGACTCCTCGACGTTGTGGCTGTGCAGGGGCAGACCGGTGCCGGGCTGGAAGACGGTCTGGCCGGTGGTGATCACGGCCTTCTCGGAATTCCACTTGCCGACGTAGGGGACGGTGGCCACCCCGCCGCCGCGGTCGAAGCGTTCGACCTCGTCGGGGTGGATGAGCAAGTTCGGCTCGGCGGGCTTGGTGGTGCACATGGGTTGCGGCTCCGTTCAGGAGTGGTGGAACAGGCGGCGGGAGAGGGTGTTGACCTGGCTGCCGGGCACGACGCATTTCGCGGCGGCCGCGCGCCAGTCATGGAAGTGGGGTGCTGCGCGGTGGGCCTCGACGGCGGCCTCGTCGTCGTAGATCTCGTGGAAGACGAAGTGGTGGTCGTCGGACAGGTCGCAGACGACGTCGAAGTAACGGCAGCCGGGTTCGTCGACGAAGGAGCGCTCGGCGTTCTCCTTGACAGCCGCCAGGAATTCGTCCCGGCAGCCGGGGTTGACCTGCAGGGACACGGTCAGGGCGATCATGCGGGAAGCTCCTCGGGGGTGGAGACGGTGGTGGGGGCGGGCAGGGGCACACCGGTGGTGGCGGCGATGCGGGCGAGCGAGTCCCACGTGTCGTCGACGACCGTGATGCCCTCCACCCGCAGGCGCTGCGCGGTGCGGATCTCCGGCTCGCCGGGCACGAAGATCTCCGCGGTGCCGGGCGCGGTCGGGGCGGACTTCGTTTCCTCGATCAGCAACTGCATCCGCTGCTCGAACTCGGCCGGGTCGGCCATCGAGCGGATGTCGACACAGATCAGCAGGTGTCCGACCCCGCTGCGCCCGGTGGGCTGGTAGGGGCCGACCACCGCGGAGCCGAAGGCGCTGCCGGTCAGCACGCCGGCCAGCACGTCGAACATGAAGGAGATGGCGTAGCCCTTGTGGCCGGCCATCGGCAGGATCAGGCCTTCGATCGCCCGCCGCGGATCGGTGGTCGGCACGCCGTCCGCGTCCGCCGCCCACCCCTCAGGGATCGACTCGCCCCGCTCCTTGGCGTGGTAGATCTTGCCGCGCGCGACCGCGGTGTTGGCGATGTCCATCACGGCCGTGCCGTAGCAGCCGGCCGGTGCGGCCATCGACCAGGGGTTGGTCCCCACCCGCTTCTCACGGCCACCCCACGGCGCCATCGCCGGACTGGCGTTGGTGGCCAGCAGCGCTACGCAGCCCTGCTCGGCAGCCTTGCGGGTGAAATACGCGGCCGTGCCGAAGTGGCCGGAATTGCGGACGGCGACCGCGCTGATCCCGTGCCGGCCGGCGCGCTCCACGCCCCACGTCACCGCACGGTCGGTAAGCACCTGCCCCAGGCCGTCACGACCGTCGACGACGAGCACCGCACCGTTGTCGCTGACGACCTCGGGCGAGGCGACAGCCGCCGTGGCGCCGCTCTCGATACGGCTGAGGTACCACGGCAGGCGCAGCATCCCGTGCGAGGGATGCCCCCACAGCTCCGCGGTCACCAGCGTGTCCGCGAGCAGCCGGGCGTCCGCTGGGGGAACGCCGTGGGCTTCAGCGGTGGCGGCGGCGAAACCCAGCAGGTCCCCGACGCCCACGGTATGCGGCATAAGGCAGCCCCTCACATCCAGAGGTAATGTATCCATCCCTGTATACATTACTGGGGCGACCGAAACACAGCCCCCGGAGCAGAGAGACAATTGCCGGCCCCTGTCAGCCGGCAGCGCGAGGTGTCAGCCCACGAAGTCCAGCTGCACGTCCGGCCCGAAACCTGCATCCGGGCTGGTCAGGCTGTCGATCAGAGCCGAAAGGGTCTGCGCGAGGTGATGCCGGCACGCGGCCTCCGCCGCCTGTGCGTCTCCCCCCGTCACCGCCTTGAGCATCGCCCGGTGCTCCTCCAGCGATGTCAGCATCCGCCGCGGACCGCTGTGGGAGAGATGACGCAGACGCACCGTCTGGCTGCGCAGGTCACTAATAGTGCGCGCCAGGTACGGGTTGCGGCAGGCGGCGATCACCGCCTGGTCGAACCCCTCCGTGATCCCGTAGAACTCCTGATACGACTGGGCCTGCGCACCGGCATCCTGCGCGCGGAAGGACTCGTCGAACTCCTCCAGCCGCCCGAGGAGTTCACGGAAGGGAACCAGCACCCGCTCGTCGGCGGCCCCCGCCGCCGCTACTCCCGCCGCCGCCTCGGGCTCCAGCAGCATCCGGAAGTCGAACAGCGCCCGCACGCCACCCAGGGAGATAGGAGCGACCCGGGCCACCTCACCGGGTACGAAGTCGACGAGTCCGTCCCGGGCCAGCCGCCTGATCGCCTCCCTCACCGGCGTCCGCGAAGCACCCAGCTCCTCACCCAGCTGGATCTCGCTCAGCTTGGCCCCCGGCCGCAGGCGCAAGGACTCGATGTCCCCCTTCAGCCGCTCGTAGACCACTTCGCTCTTACCGGTCGCCCGCGCCATGAAACTCCCTGCCCCTACCAGCGCACATCCTTCTGTATACAGAGTAGCCGGGGTGCTGACACCCACGGAGCAACCTGACTCGCATCGGCACCGCCGACTCCCGGCCTGCGGCAACCGCCTACTGCCCTGCCACTTCGACGAAGGCTGTTCCCCCGGGAGGCACTTCGCTGCCACGCCTCCGAAAACGCTCGTAGTGATCGCGCCCCCGGCGACGCAGTTCCGGACGACGCCGCCCCACGGAACGGTCTGATCCGGGGCTGCGGGCCGACTCAACGCCCACGCGTGCACAACGCGCACCAGGGCCTTTCGGAGGTGATGTCCCGCACCCCCAGGGGTGGGTGTGCGGTAACCGAACAGGCCCTTGGCGCGCAAGCGGCACATCACACGGATGTCGGTCGTGCTGCCACCAGGTCACGGCGAGGCCGGCCGGAAGGGTCCCGATGTGGCGGACGGCTCCGGTGAGGAGCGCCGATGCAACCATGGAGCTGCAGGGCGGGTGAGGAAGGACACCGATCGGCCATGACAGGCAAGCTGCGGGTGTTCCTGGGAGCCGCGCCAGGTGTCGGCAAGACGTACGCGATGCTCGCCGAGGGGCGCCGGCTACGCGCGGACGGCGTTGACGTGGTGGTGGGGTTCGTCGAGACGTACGGCCGTCGGGGCACCGAGCAGCAGCTGGGCGATCTGCCGGTGGTGCCGCGCCGGGTGTTGCGGTACCGGGGGATCGAGCTGACCGAGATGGACCTGGACGCGCTGCTGGCCCGACGGCCCGCGCTGGCCCTGGTGGACGAGCTGGCCCACACCAACGTGCCCGGCAGCAGACACGCCAAGCGCTGGCAGGACGTGGGGGAAGTGCTGCGGGCTGGGATCGACGTCGCGACGACGCTGAACATCCAGCATCTGGAGAGCCTCAACGATGTGGTCGAGCAGATCACCGGCGTCGCCCAGCGCGAGCAGATCCCGGACGCGGTCGCCCGGGCCGCCGACAGGATCGAGCTGGTGGACCTGAGCCCCGAGGCGCTGCGCACCCGGATGGCGCAGGGTGAGATCTACGGGCCCGACAGGATCGACGTGGCGCTGGACAACTACTTCCGGGCCGGCAACCTCGGTGCGCTGCGCGAACTGGCGTTGCTCTGGCTGGCTGACCGGGTCGAGGAAGAGCTCGCCGACTACCGGGCCCGGCACGGTATCCGTGCCCCCTGGGAGACCAAGGAACGGATCGCGGTCGCCCTGAACGGTGCCCCGCAGGGTGAGCATCTGATCCGCCGGGGCGCCCGAACGGCCGCCCGGGTGCATGGCGATCTGATCGGCATCCACGTCCGGCCGGACGACGGCACGCTGCAGTCGGAGCCACCGGGCCTGGAAGAGCAGCGCCGACTGCTGCGCGAGCTGCACGGCAGCTATGTGGAGATCAGCGGCAGCGACGTCGCGCAGGCCCTGGTGGATTTCGCCCGCGCGGAGAGCGCCACCCAGATCCTCCTCGGGCCGACGAACCGCTCGAGGTTGAAGGAGCTGATCGGCGGCTCGGTGATCAACCGGGTGATCCGCATGGCCGGGCCGATCGATGTCCGGGTGCTGCCACCGCCCGACCCGGACCTGCTCGCCGTCCCGCCGGCGCCGCACCGACGCAGGCCCGCACCGGTGTCGGCGCGACGGCGCTGGGCGGCCTGGCTGCTCGGGCCGGTCGGAGCGGCCGCGCTTGCGGCGGTGTTGTCGCCGCTACGCGGCTCACTCGGCCTTTCCGGGGCGCTGTTGTGCCTGCTGCTGGTCGTCGCCGGGGTGGCCCGGCTGGGTGGGCTGCTCCCGGCGGCGGCCACCACCGCGGCGGCGGCGGTGGCCGCGGACTACTTCTTCACCACTCCCTGGCACAGCCTGGTCATCGGCCGGGCGGCGGACGTGGCGGCCCTGCTGTTGTTCCTGGCCGTCGCGGGGATCATCGCGCACCTGATCGACGGTCTGGCCCGGCGTTCGCAGCAGGCCGCCCGGGCCCGCGCGGAGGCGCAGGTACTGGCCCGGCTGGCGGGGGAAACGGTGGATTCCACCGCCCCGGCGCTGCCTGAGCTGCTGAGGGAGCTGTGCCAGGTCTTCGCCCTGGCCGGCGCGGCCGTCTTGGTCCGAATGGGCGAGGAGTGGCATCCGGTGGCGTCCTGGGGTCCGGAACCGCCCGTCCGGCCGGATGAGGCAGCCTTCGCCGCAGGCCTCGGCCAGGACACGGCGCTCGTCCTGGCGGGCCCGTCGCTGAGCCAGGAGGATGCCCGGTTGCTCGGCCCGTTCGTCACCCAGCTGCGGCTGATCCGGGAGCGGGAGCGGCTGACCGCCCAGGCCCGGGCGGCGGAGGCGCTGGCCCGCACCGACGCACTGCACATCAACTTGCTGGAGGCGGTGGAGCACGACCTGCGCACCCCGTTGGCGTCGATCAGCTCGGCCGTCGCCGGCCTCCGGTCACCCGAGAGCGAACGGGACGCGGGGCACGCTCGCAGGCTGGTCGCCCGGATCGGCGCCGAGGCGGAGCGGATGAACCATCTTGTGGCCAACCTCCTGGATCTGAGCCGTTTGCAGGTCGGCGCGGTGCCTGTGACGATGTGTCCGGCCGATGTCGGCGAGGTGGTCCGGGCGGCGGTGGACAGCCTTCCGGACTCGCAGGCAGCCGCCGGCGTCAGGATCGCGATCGCCGACGGCCTACCGAAGGTCGAGGCCGACCCCGGGCTTCTGGAGCGGGCGTTGGCCAACGTGGTGGCCAATGCCCGCAAGTGGTCCCCGCCGGATGTCGAGGTGGTGGTCGACGCGGGCGCCGTGGCCGGCCGGGTCGACGTGCGCGTGATCGATCGTGGCCCCGGCATCTCGGAGGTCGACTCGGACGACCTCTTCCAGCCCTTCCGGCGCAGCCAGTCCCATGACGGGGGCGCCAACGGCGGGGTGGGACTCGGCCTTACGGTTGCCAAAGGCTTCGTCGAGGCGATGAGCGGCGAACTCACGGTCGAGAGCACCTCGGGAGGCGGGACCACCTTCGTCTTCGGCCTGCGCGTCTGGTCGGGAGCGCCGACCACGGACTGAAAGCCCCCGTCAGACCGACTTCACCGGCCGCCGCAGGGTGTCCATGGCGGCCCCGGCCTGGTCTGCCAGAGTGACCGCGACCAGCCTCGCCTGCCGCGAGGGCACCGCTCCCGGCGTGGGGTCGAGCATGTACCGGCCGATGTACCTGCCGTTGCCGAACATGCGCAGTTCCACGTCCTGGTCGGGCAGACCGAGACGGTCCGCGTCCCACTGCCTGCGCCCGATGGTGATCGAGCCGTCGTGCTCCAGACGCGGCGGGTGGCCGATCAGGGAACCGTACTGGAAGTGGCAGCCGCGTAGCTGCAACAGGTCGATCAGCTCGTCCCCCACGTGGTCGACCACGGTGAGGGCAGAGTTGGCCGAGCGGGAGAGCACAGCGGTGTCGTGGATTCGCGCCAGGTATCCGGCGTCCGTGATCGCTATCACCCGGAAACGCCGTGCTCGGGCTGCCAGTTGGGAGACCGCCAGGCCGACGCAGAGCAGCAGGACCGCGGTGGTGATGTCGGCGGACTTGCTGATCGCGAACCGCCCGTAGGGCGGGGTGAAGAAGAAGTCGAACCACAGGGCGGCGCCCACTGCGGCAAGAGCACCGGCTCCCCGGTGTCCCAGAGCGGCTACTGCTACCACCACGACGACCAGCATCAGGGCGACGTTGGTGTTCGCAAGGCTGCCGCGCCACGGCAGCAGCACCGCAGACAGAGCAACCGGGGCCAGCACAGCTGCGAGCAGGGAGAACGGCCCACGGGTGATGAACCGGAGCATGGCGCACCTCCTGACCTCCGGTGTAGCAGGCCCGGCACACCGCGCGACGAACCAGCACCAACCGTTGACGCAATCCTTGCGCCCGACCCTGATGGCCCAGGAAAAGTCGGTACGCCCTTCCCTCTGCGGCCGACAATGTCCTCACCGGACCCGATCGATCAGTTACGGAGTGGAGTCACCGTGGTGGACCTGGTCTTCATCGGTGTGACCATCCTCGCGTTCGGCGTCCTTGCCGTTCTGGCCAAGGGGGTGGGGCGCCTGTGACGGCTGACAACGTCCTGGGGCTGGCGGTCGCCGCGGTCATCGTCGTCTATCTGGTTCTGGCCCTCATCCACCCGGAGAGGTTCTGAGGTGGACCCGGCGCTTGCGGGCAGTCTGCAGGCGCTGTCCCTGGTGGCCGCGCTCGCGCTTTCGCACCGGCCGCTCGGTGACTATCTGGCGCACCTGCTGACCAGCCGCAGGCATCTGCGGACAGAACGCGGCCTCTACCGCTTGATCGGTGTCAACGCGGACTTCGACCAGCCCTGGATGGCCTATCTGCGCAGCGTGCTCGCCTTCTCCGCGGTCTCGGTGCTCTTCCTCTACGGTTTCCAGCGTCTGCAGAACCACCTGTGGCTCTCGCTCGGCTTCCCGGCGGTGCCTGCCGCGACCGCCTGGAACACCGCTGTCTCCTTCGTGACCAATACCAACTGGCAGTCGTACTCGGGCGAGTCGAGCATGGGCCATCTGGTGCAGATGGCGGGGCTGACGGTGCAGAACTTCCTCTCGGCCGCTGTGGGTATCGCCGTCGTGGCGGCGCTGATCCGGGGGTTCGCCCGCAGCCGCACCGACCGGGTGGGCAACTTCTGGGTGGACGTCACTCGGCTGACGTTGCGCCTGCTGCTGCCGGTCTCAGTCGTCTTCGCCGTCGTTTTCGTGGCCTGCGGCATGGTGGAGAATCTGCACCCGGCTGTCCAGGTCACCACGATGAGCGGCGACACCCAGAGCCTTCCCGGCGGTCCGGTGGCCACCCAGGAGGCCATCAAGGAGCTGGGCACCAACGGAGGCGGCTTCTACAACGCCAACTCCGCGCATCCGTTCGAGAACCCCACGCCGTTGACCAACTGGCTGGAGATCTACCTGCTCCTGGTGATCTCCTTCTCGTTGCCGCGCACCTTCGGAACGATGGTCGGCGACCGGCGCCAGGGCCACGCCGTCGTCGCCGTGATGGCGCTGCTCTGGATCGCCTCTGCCTGCCTGCTGACCTTCTTCGAATGGCAGCACGAGGGCACGGCGCTCAAGGCGGCGGGTGCGGCGATGGAGGGCAAGGAGGTCCGCTTCGGCATCCCGGCCTCGACGCTGTTCGCCGCCTCCACCACTCTGACCTCGACGGGTGCGGTCAACTCATCCCACGACTCGTACTCTCCGCTCGGCGGAGGCGTGCTGCTGTTCAACATGATGCTCGGTGAGATCGCGCCGGGCGGTACGGGTTCAGGGCTGTACGGCATGCTGATCCTGGCGATCGTGACCGTCTTCGTGGCGGGTCTGATGGTCGGCCGCACTCCCGAGTACCTGGGCAAGAAACTCGGCAGCCGGGAGATCAAGTTCGCTTCCCTCTACATTCTCGCCACCCCGGCGCTCGTGCTGATCGGCACCGGCACGGCGATGACGTTCACGTCGGAGCGGGCCGCCATGCTCAACAGCGGCGCGCACGGCTTCTCCGAGGTGCTGTACGCCTTCACCTCGGCAGCCAACAACAACGGCTCCGCGTTCGCCGGTCTCACCGCCACCAGCACCTGGTGGAACACCGCGCTCGGCCTGGTCATGCTGTTCGGACGGCTGCTGCCGATGGTGTTCGTGCTGGCCCTGGCCGGATCGCTGGCCCAGCAGAGCCCGGTCCCGGTGACCGCCGGCACGCTGCCCACCCACCGGCCTCTGTTCGTGGGGATGCTGACCGGCGTCGTCCTGATCGTCGTCGGGCTCACCTACTTCCCCTCTCTCGCCCTGGGGCCGCTGGCGGAAGGAATCCGCCGGTGACGGCGCCGGCGGGCGCACCGCCCGCGCACCAGGCGCACCGGGTCTCGGGCGGGATGCTGGATGCGAAACAGCTGGCCCGTTCCCTCCCGGACGCGCTGCGAAAGCTCGACCCCCGGGTGATGGCCCGTCGCCCGGTCATGTTCGTGGTGGAGGTCGGTTTCGCGCTGACCACCTACTCGGCGATCCGGCACACCAGCGTCTTCGCCTGGCTGATCACCGTCTGGCTGGGGCTCACGGTGGTCTTCGCCAACCTGGCCGAGGCCGTGGCCGAGGGCCGGGGCAAGGCCCAGGCGGACACGTTGCGCCGCACCCGTACCGAGGCCGTCGCCCGGCGGATCACCTCACCGTGGCGCCCCGGCCAGGTGGTAGTGCCGGAGGAGACGATCCCCGCAGCCGACCTGAGGCCCGGTGATCATGTGATCGTCGAGGCAGGCCAGCTCATTCCGGGCGACGGCGACGTGGTCGAGGGCGCAGCCTCGGTCGACGAGTCCGCGATCACCGGGGAGTCGGCTCCCGTGATCCGCGAGTCCGGTGGCGACCGCAGCGCGGTCACCGGCGGCACCACCGTGCTGTCCGACAGGATCATCGTGAAGATCGTCTCCAAGCCCGGGGAGACCTTCATCGACCGCATGATCGCCCTGGTCGAGGGCGCCGCCCGGCAGAAGACCCCCAATGAGATCGCGCTCGACATCCTGCTGGCGTCGCTGACGCTCGTCTTCCTGCTCGCGGTGGTCACCCTGCAGCCGATGGCCGCCTACGCGGGCGCCGAGCAGACCATCGTCGTCCTGGTCGCCCTGCTGGTGGCGCTGATCCCCACCACCATCGGCGCACTGCTCTCGGCGATCGGCATCGCGGGCATGGACCGGCTGGTGCAGCGCAACGTGCTTGCCATGTCGGGCCGGGCGGTCGAGGCGGCCGGTGACGTCTCCACCCTTCTCCTCGACAAGACCGGCACCATCACCTTCGGCAACCGCCAGGCCGCCGAGTTCACCCCGGTCGGCGGCACAGACGTGCGGCAACTGGCCGACGCGGCGCAGCTATCCAGCCTCGCCGACGAGACACCTGAGGGCCGGTCCATCGTCGTCCTCGCCAAGGAGAAGTACGGCCTGCGCGCCCGGACCCAGCAGGAGATCGGGCACGCCGAGTGGATCCAGTTCTCCGCCCAGACCCGGATGAGCGGCGCCGACCTGCCCGAGGACGGCAGCATCCGGTGTATCCGCAAGGGCGCGGCCGGTGCGGTGATCCGCTGGGTGCAGGACAACGGGGGTACGCCAGGCACGGAGATCGGCCCGCTCGTCGACGGTATCTCCGCCGCCGGCGGCACGCCGCTCGTCGTCGCAGACCGGCACGGTGACGAGCCCGCCCGTGTCCTGGGCGTCCTCCACCTCAAGGACGTGGTCAAGCACGGCATCCGGGAGCGGTTCGAGGACCTCCGCCGGATGGGTATCCGGACCGTCATGATCACCGGCGACAACCCGCTCACCGCCCGGGCCATCGCCGACGAGGCCGGTGTGGACGACTTCCTCGCCGAGGCCACCCCGGAGGACAAGATGGCGCTGATCCGGCAGGAGCAGGGCGGCGGAAAACTGGTCGCGATGACCGGTGACGGCACCAACGACGCCCCGGCCCTCGCCCAGGCCGACGTGGGCGTGGCGATGAACACCGGTACCTCGGCCGCCAAGGAGGCCGGCAACATGGTCGACCTCGACTCCAACCCCACCAAGCTGATCGAGATCGTCGAGATCGGCAAACAACTGCTCATCACCCGCGGCGCGCTGACCACCTTCTCGATCGCCAACGACGTTGCGAAGTACTTCGCGATCATCCCTGCGATGTTCGCCGGCGTCTACCCGGGCCTGAATCACCTCAACATCATGGGCCTGCACAGCCCCACCTCGGCGATCACCTCAGCGATCATCTTCAACGCGCTGATCATCGTCGCCCTGATCCCGCTCGCCCTGCGCGGCGTTCGCTACCGGCCCTCCTCGGCCTCGGCACTGCTGCGCCGCAACCTCGGCGTCTACGGGGTGGGCGGGCTGATCCTGCCCTTCCTGGGGATCAAGGTCATCGACCTCCTGGTTCAGTTCCTTCCCGGGCTGCACTGAAGGGAGAGCTGCCGTGCCGACCTCACTCGTGCCCTGGATCCGGCTGCACCTGACCGCGCTGCGCCTGCTCCTGGTCTTCACCGTGATCTGCGGGCTGGCGTACCCGCTGCTGCTCACCGGAATCGCCCAAAGCGCCTTCCCCCGGCGGGCCAACGGCTCGCAGCTTGAACAGAACGGGCAGGTGGTCGGCTCCGGCCTGCTGGGCCAGAACTACAACCTGCCCAAGAAGAACCCGAACGACCCGAAGGAGCAGCCGCAGCCGGACCCGAAGTGGTTCCAGCCCCGGCCCTCGGCGGCGGGCACCGGTTACGACCCGACCGCCTCGGGCGGGTCCAACCTCGGCCCCAACGACGCAGCCCTGACGAAGACCGTCCAGAACCGCAGGGCGGCCGTGGCCGCCTTCGACGGTGTCGACCCGTCACAGGTCCCGCCGGACGCGCTCACGTCCAGCGGCTCCGGTCTCGACCCGCACATCTCCCCGGCCTACGCCGATGAGCAGGTCAACCGCGTCTCCAAAGCCCGTGGCCTGGACCCGGCGGCCGTACGCCGACTGGTCGAGCAGCACCTGCAGGGCCGCGATCTCGGCTTCCTCGGTCAGCGCCGGGTGAACGTCGTCACCCTCAACCTCGCCCTCATGCGGCTCGGCTGACCGGTGGCCCCGAAGGAAGGTGTCCGGTGGCGCAGCGGCAGACCGAGCGGCACGCCCCGATCGGTCACCACCCCGGACGAGGCCGGTACCCGCAAGTCTCCAGCCCTTTCAGCCGACGATGACCGCAGCCCCGGACTGGCAGGTCGAGGACGCCGACACGGTGTCGAGTAAGCCGCCCTGGAGCGGGAGGGCCACAGGAAACAGCCGAGGCACTCATTTCGGGTCGCGGTTGAACTGCGCCGTCGACCAGCGGTAGCCGAGCACGGTCAGGCCGACACACCAGACGATCGCGATCCACCCGTTGTCGCCGATCTCGGTACCGAGCAGCAGGCCGCGCAAGGTCTCGATGGCCGGGGTGAACGGCTGGTACTCGGCGATCGGCTGGAACCAGCCCGGCATCGTGTCGGCCGGGAGGAAGGCGCTCGAGATGAGCGGGAGGAGGATCAGAGGCTGTGCGCTGTTGGCGGCCGCCTCGGCGTTCGGGCTGGCCATACCCATACCGACCGCGATCCAGGTAAGCGCAAGGGCGAAGAGCGTGATCAGTCCGAACGCCGCCAGCCATTCCAGGACAGTGGCGTCCGTGGACCGGAAGCCGATGGCCACGGCGACGGCACTGACGAGGACCACGCCGGCGATGCACTGCAGCACGCTGCCGACGACGTGCCCGATGATCACGGAGCTGCGGTGGATGGCCATGGTGCGGAAGCGGGCGACGAGGCCCTCGCTCATGTCCATGGAGATGTAGACCGCGGCCCCGATCACGGTGGAGCCGATGCTCATCAGAAGGATGCCCGGGACGATATAGGCGATGTACTGGGAGCGGTCCGCCCCGCCGCCACCGATGCCCGCGCTCATCACGTCGCCGAAGATGTAGACGAAGAGCAGCAGCAGCATGATCGGCGCGAGCAGCAGGTTCAGGGTTCCGGACGGGTAGCGCCGCGCGTGCAGCAGATTGCGACGCAGCATCGTGCTCGAGTCGCGGACGGCGAGGGCGAGGTTGCTCATCGGGCGCTCTCCGTGGACTGGGCGGACTGACGGGGCACGTCGGTCCTGTCGGTGAGGGCGAAGAAGACGTCGTCGAGGTCGGGGGTGTGGACGGTGAGTTCGTCGGCTTCGATGCCGGCGGCGTCCAAGTGGTCGAGGATGACGCGCAGTTCGCGCTGGGTGCCGTCGCTGGGGATCTGCAGGTCAAGGGCCTCGTCGTTGCGGGTGGCCTCGTTCAGGGCGGAGACGGCGGCGCGGTAGGCGGCCGGGTCGGTGAAGCGGAGGTGGACGTGTCCGCCGGGGACGATGCGCTTGAGCTCCTCGGGGGTTCCCTCGGCGACGATCTTGCCGTCGTTCAACACAGCTATGCGGTCGGCGAGTTCGTCGGCCTCGTCCAGGTACTGGGTGGTGAGGAAGACGGTGACGCCGTCGGAGACGAGGCCGCGGATGATGCCCCACATGTTGTGTCGGCTGCGCGGGTCGAGTCCGGTGGTGGGCTCGTCGAGGAAGATGATCCGTGGGCTGCCGACCAGCGTCATTGCGAGGTCGAGGCGGCGCTTCATGCCGCCGGAGCAGGTCGAGGCGGGCTTCTTCGCGGCCTCTGCCAGGTCGAAGCGCTCCAGGAGCTCGGCGGCGACCTGCCGTCCCTCGCTCTTCGACAAGTGGTGCAGGTCCGCCATGAGGAGCATGTTCTCCTCGCCGGTGATCAGCCCGTCGACGGCGGAGAACTGCCCGGTGACACCGATCACGGCACGGACCGCCTGTGGGTCGGCGGCCAGGTTGTGCCCGCCGACGTGCAGGTCACCGGCGTCGGCGGTGATGAGCGTGGACAGGATCTTGACGGCGGTGGTCTTGCCGGCGCCGTTCGGGCCGAGCAGCGCGAACACGGACCCGGCCGGGATGTGCAGATCGATACTGTCGAGGACGAGTCTCTCGCCGTATGACTTGCGTAGCCCGACGGCGGAGACTGCGGTCGGCGACGACTGACCGTCGCCTTGCCTGGATGTGGGCATGACAGATAAGGGCATGATGGCTTCCTTTCGGAGGCTGAAGACGCAGGGGGAGCGGAAGTTTTCGGAACCCGGACCGAGTGACCGTCCGTACTGCACGTCAGTCGTGTCGTCTTGGGGAATGGCGTCGAGCGGCCCGCCGCCCGAGACCTGCTCCCCGGGGGCATGGGCAGGGCTGAGCCACGTATCGCGGGCCTGCTCGACCGCCTCGGTGGACAGGATCTGCGGCGGCTTCCGGTGGCCGGTCGGCTCGCGCCTGTTCGCGCTGCGCCGAGACGAACGAACCGCGCGTGCGGGCCACTACGCCGACTGGCATGAGGTGAGGGCTACTTCTCGGCCGTACCGGGTTCCCTGCTGATGGACTCCTGGTAGACGTCCGCATAGGTGCGTGAGTCCTTGACCAGGTCGTCGCAGAACGCGGCGACGTCGTTGCCGATGAGTTCCAATACCCCCTTGCCCGCAGCGACACCGCCCTCGAAGAAGTCAACGATCTCAGGGAGCAGAGGCCCGTCAGAGAGGTCGATCGGTCCGACCTTGAACAGGTACTTCTGCATCTCCTTGTAGACGATCCGGTAGTCCGGCGGGAGCGCCTTGACCCGAGCCATGTGCGCCCGCCACTGCTTCTTGCCCTCGATGATGTCCTGGATGCCCACGTCAGCCTCCCAGCCGGCTCAATTTCCTTGCGACGTTCCTGTTCAACTGCTCGCGCCAGCGGTCGCGATAGGTTCGGGCCCCCTCTCCACCGGCCAGCGCCGCGCAAAAGCCCCGGATGTCGTCGCCGAGGACCTCGTGGACGCTCTGCCCGTCCGCCGCCGTTTCTTCGAGCAGCCCCAGGGCGGCGTCGAGGATCGGCATCAGGTTGCGGCCAGTGAAGTCCCCATGGGGAAAGAGGTGGCCCTTGATCTGTTCCCACGCCGCCCGGTAGTCGTCCGGCAGGGCCTCGGCCCGGGCTTCGAACGCCTTCCAATCCCTGGTGAGATCGCTGCCTGTGATGGTCTCCCAGAAGTTCATCTCCCGCCCTCCTTGAGCCTGTCGACGCGTGATGAGACGTACTGCCATTTCGTCCAGAACTTCGCGAGTTCCTCGCGTCCGGCGTCGTTGAGCGCGTAGAACTTGCGCGGCGGACCGACCCCGGATGGCCGTTTCGTCACCTGGACGAGTTTGTTCCTCTCCAGTCGCAGCAAGATGGTGTACACCGTCCCCTCGACGACGTCGGCGAAGCCGAGCTCGTTCAGCTGACGAGTGATGGCGTAGCCGTAGGTTTCCTCGCTGCTGATGATTTCGAGCACGCACCCTTCGAGCGTGCCCTTCAGCATCTCCGTCAGGTCGTCCATCGCGAGTCCTCCTCGACCCAGCGGTACTCCGTAGTACCGAGTACTGCTATACGGTACCACCGAGTAGTGGACGATGTCAGCCCGGCAGGCCTGCCTTCTGCAGGCTTGGGGCTTCCCCTACCGCAACACGCTCAACTTGACGGAGAAGTCGCCGCTCACCGCGCCGCGCAGAGCGTCGAGGGAGAGCATCCGGATCGACAAACGCTGCCGTCAGACGTGAACGAAGCCGCGGGCCGCACGCACGAAGCGGGAATCAGGTTCCCCGGACTCCCTGAGGGGATACCCAGGAAGGGGGTGCCTACCGTGGGAGGGTCCTGTGCGGGACTTCAACTGGCTTGTTTCCGCGCCGATCGCGCACCGTGGCCTTTTCGACACCTCGCTCGGCATCCCCGAGAACTCCCTGGCGGCATTCCGTCGCGCAGTCGAGCGGGACATCCCGATCGAACTCGATGTCCAGTTGGCCCATGACAGCACACTCGTCGTTTTGCACGATGCCACGCTGGAGCGGATGACAGGGTCCCCACTGCACGTCTCCCAGATAGGCCGTGTGGACCTGGAGCGGTTGCGACTTGGTGAGTCCGGTGAACCGGTGCCCACTCTCGAACAGGCCCTGGAGGTCATCGACGGCCGGATCCCTGTCGTCATCGATGTTCGGCGCTGGAGTTCAGAGTTGAGCCCACGACTGGAAAGAGCAGTAGCTGCGAGAATTCAGGACTACCGCGGCCCTGTCGCTCTGCAATCCTTCGACCCTCTAGCCGTATACCGGCTACGGCGCCTGATCAATGACAGACCTGTTGGGCAGGTCTCCGGGGCATTGCGCTCCGCAAGCTGGGCGGCCGCCTTGATCGGTCGAACAATGGTCACCAACCTTGTGACATCTCCGGACTTCATCGCATACGAGTTCGAGATGCTGCCGTCCCCCTACGCCACGCTCTGGCAGCGGCGAGGCATCCCACTCCTTGCCTGGACCATCACCTCAGCAGAGACTGAAGCCCGCGCCACACGCGTGGCGGACAACTTCTACTTCGACGGGTATCTACCGGTGGCCCACCGGGGGTCAACGATATGAGGGAGGCCCCGTGCGGAAACCTGTGCAAAGGTTACGCGCTCCGTCCCTGCACGATTTCTTGAATGTTGCCGATGATGAGTTGGATGCGGCTGTGGAGCGGTATGTCCAACAGTTGCGGCACTTTTACGATGCCCGCGCACGCTGGCACAGACGAGGTCATCGGTTCAGCGGCATCGTCGTGATCATCACCGGTGCTCTGCTTCCGCTGCTCGCCACCTCTCAATTCGCCCATAAGGAACTGGTCCTGTCACTTGTGGGTGTGGCCATCTCTGCAGTCACAGCTCTGCGCTCCTTCTACCGCTTCGACCAGTCGTGGATTCTGCTGCGTAATACGGAGATAGCGATCAGCCATGCGTACCTCAAGTGGAAGATCGCCCGCCTCGGGACAGCGGGTGAGCCGTCTTCCGCCGAGCACAGAGAGACCGATACACGCGCACTGATCGACATGATCATGGGTATCCGTCGCGATGAAGCCGAGTCGTTCTTCAACGAGCTGCCGACGCCTCAACCTGTCACGGGCGGACAGAATCCCGGGCTGCCGGATGCCCGGCACCGGGCGTGAGAACGGACACGGCATCGCGGGCGCGTGGAGCAGCTGGTGCGCGCGTGCCGTCCAGACGGCGCCCCCCAATGTGCACGGTGCTCAAGTCCGGGCGCCGGACCGTGCACGGTGCTCAAGCGGCCAGGTCAGCGGTGATACGGAGGGCATGAACGATGTCGTGGATGCCGGTGCCGTGGGTCAGTAGGTCGCGGCCCAGCAGAGCTTCGGCGGTGCGCAGGTGGGTTCGAACGGTGTTGCGGCTGATACCGATCCGGCGGGCGGCGTCCTGGGCGTCGGCGTTCGCGTCGATCCACGTCTGCAGGGTGCGGCGGTGGTGGGCTGGCAGTGGGCGGAGGAAGGCCTGGGCCCAGGCGCCGGCGGGATCGGTTTGCAGCAGGTCGTCCAGGGTGGGGGTTGGGTTATGCGTCTCGGGTTCGGGGCCGGCGCATGTGCTGGTGAGGGCGAGGGCCAGGTTCACGGCGGCGCGGGCGCGGACGTCGTCGAGGTCCAGGTCGAGGGCCCGCCCTGCGCGTCGGAGGTGGGCGGTGATGGTGTTGCGGCTGATGTTGATGAGACGGGCCACGGCGGATCGGGGCATGGCCATCGTGAGACGGGTGATGTCGGTGGTGGTCTTCGGGAGGGCATCCAGTGGACGCAGAAGTGTACGGGCCCAGATGAGGGCCTGCTGGCGTGGCAGGAGGCCTGCCAGCGGACTCTGGCCGTCGTGCGGGGCGATGCGGGTGGGGGTGCTGCGGGCGACGGCCAGGGCATGGGTGGCCTGGCTGCAGGCCTCGGCCGTCGCACCCAAGGGGTGCGGGTCGCTGATGCCCAGTGCATAGTGCGGGTTGTCGCGCACCAGGCGGCGTAAGGCCTCACCCCGGCCCAGTGCCTGGCGACTTGAACCGTCGACCTCCTCCTCGTCGTCGGCTATGAGACCGATCAGATGTTCCTTGAAAGCGGGGCACTGAACGATGAGGTCCCGGCCGTGGTAGCCAGAAGGGTCCTGATAGGCCCGCGTGATCGGGTCGCGGTCGGTCGGAGGGCAGCGCAGCAGATAGACCCGGAGCCGGTCGGCGTCCAGCAGCGGCGGAACGGCACCGGTTGTCATACGGCGGGCCAGAGTCGGCTCACCCGCCAGCAGCGCCGAAAGCACAGCGAACCGCAGCTGGCGCGCCTTGTACTGGTAGCCGCGCAACGTCCGGTCGGCGTCCCAGGCACGACGCAGGACAGTCATGAGACTGCCGGCGTGCGAGATCAAGGCCACCACCCCCGAGCCCGGCACACAACTGCCGACCGCGACCAGCACCCGGCGCGGACCATTCGCGCCAAGGGCCTCACAATGCACATACAGGTCGTCCACTCAGGTCGCCGCCGCGGCCGTTCCACCACCGCACAACTGCCCCAGCAGCGGAGCCAGCGGGCCCAGAATCCTTTCCCCCGGACAACCCTCAGTGGACATCTCCACCGTGCCCGCCGCGTCCGCCGCCAGCGCCACGTCCACGCCGGTCTGCCGGTACAGCCACTCGAGAACCTTCCGCACGTCCGGCTCGGCCCCACTCGACGCCTGCCGCCTCATCTCACGCAGCAGCCCGTCCAACCGAGCGGCCTGCCACTGCGCCCCCGTGTCCCCCACGACCCCGTACCCCCTGTGCCGAAAATCCGCCGTCTGCTCTCACCATGACACGCGGCGGATGCGGTGGTGACCGTGCAGTCGCCGACACAACCGCGCACAGGGCCGGCTGCCCGTACGCCCGCCGAGCACTACCCGGCGCATGGCTGCGCCGACGACTGTTCTGGCGCTACGCGCCGGTCTGGCACCAGCGCTGAACGGTCAGCGCGGCACGGGGGTGATCAGGGCGACGCCGTGGGTTGTAGCCGTGGGTGGCGCAGCGCACGGCGAGTTCGTGCTGCTTGGTCCTGGAGGCGGGCAGACGCCCGTTGTCGATCCGGTCCGCGTAGCGGTGGCTCCAGTCCTCCACGAGCAGCACCTGGTCGACCCATTCGGGGCATGCGGCGGCCACCAGGATCGGGCAGGTTCCGGATTCGGCGACGGTCCGCCGGCGCCGTCCGGCAGAGCGCGGAAACCAAGAGTCCCAACAGCGTCAAGTACTCAGTCCCGTTCGACATCCACCTCGGTGAGTTGCGCGTACCGCCCGGGGTCGGTACGGCGGATGCGCAGGGCCACCACGATCCCGGCCACGAGCACCACCGGCAGCGGCACCAGCAGCGCCGCGTTGACCGCCCCCGTGCGTCCGGTGAGCAGGTCGAAGTGGAGCGTGGCGAGCACGGACAGGACGGCGAGACCCACGAAGGCGATCAGCGGTGCGACCGCGACCCGCCAGACCGACATGCCGCACCGGTCACGGCGGAAGAAGAAGCAGACGGCGAGCGCGGCCAGCGCCTGCATGATCATGATGCCGAGGACGCCGGTGCTGTTGGTCCACAGGAAGATCTCGGAGTACGGATCCGCGCCGATCAGCGCACCGCCCACCACGATCACCAGGCCGAAGACGGTCTGCACCACGACTGCCGTCACCGGTGAACCCTGCCGGGCCGACACCCGGCCCAGCCGGCGCGGCAGCAGGCCCTCGCGGCCCAGGGCGTAGAGATAGCGGGCCGCGGCATTGTGGAAGGCGAGGGTGGCGGCGAACGCGCTGACCACGATCAGCACATGCATGGAGTCGGCGAGCCAGGGGCCGACGAACTGGTCGGCCGCGTGGAATGTCAACTGTGGGCCGTCCGACGACCGGGCCATCGCGACCGACTCGTCCGTGCCGAAGCTGCCCATCAGGATCCACACCCCGACGGCGTAGAACAGCGCCAGGAACCCGATCGCGACAAAGGTGGCGCGGGGCACCGTGCGCTCCGCGTCGCGTGCCTCCTCGGCGTAGATCGCGGTCGCCTCGAAGCCCGTGAACGCGCCGATGACCAGGACGAACATCCCGGCCATGCCGCCGGAGGAGGCCAGCACGGACGGATCGAAGGACGTGAGGTCCAGGGCGTCGGTTCCCCGGCCCGCCAGCACCCCGATATCCATCACCAGCAGCACCAGGACCTCCAGGACCAGTGCCACCCCCAACACCTTCGCGCTCAGCGTGACCCGCAGCCAGCCCAGCACCCCGGTGCCCAGCACGCAGAGGGTCGACAGCGGCCACCAGGGCAGCTCCGCACCGGTGAGATCGCTCAGCGTCGTCGAGGCGAAGTAGCCGAACCCGGCGGCGACACCCGGGGCGACCAGGTTGTACGAGAGCGTCGCCAGGTAGGCGGTGGCGACGCCGAGCGTCCGGCCGAGCCCTCGGGCGACATACGCGTAGAAGGCTCCGGCATTGCGTACGTAGCGGCTCATCGCAGTGAACCCGGCGGCGAACAGCACCAGCAGCGCACCGGATACCAGATAGCCGAGCGGGGTGCCCGGACCGCCGATGCCGATGGCGAACGGCGCGACACCGGCCAGCACGGTCAGCGGCGCGGCCGCCGCCACGACGAAGAAGACCAGATCGAAGGTGCCGATCTGCCCCTTGGCGAGGCGCCCCGCCGGGCTGCCGGACGACGGGGCGGTGTTCGGGATACCGGAGGAGGGGGATGTGGGCGGCGGGACGGTCGTCGAGGGTTGCGTCATCGGTGGTTCCTCAGGTGCGAAAGGGCGGCAGGACGCCGAAGTTGATGCCGACACCAGGCATGGGTCAGCGGAAAAGACCAGTTCAGAGCGGCCGGATTAGGCGCGGCGCTCAAGCTATCTGGTATACCGAATACCAAGCAAGGGTCTGCAGAACCTTTCCGAAATCTGCGATGATCACGGCACGGGAGCCGGAAGAGACCGGCTCAGACGGGCAGGAAGCGAGTCCATGAGCAGCAGCCGAACCGCCGGCCTCACCGCCACCGGCACCATCGGTGCGGCACATCAGTCCCTGCGCGACCAGGTCTATGTGGAACTGCGCGAAAGGATCATCGACGGCCGCTACCCCTCCGGGCACCGGATCGTCGAGCGGGAACTCGCGGACGAGCTGGGGGTGTCCCGCATCCCCGTACGGGAAGCCATTCAGCGACTGGAGACCGAGGGATTCATCGCCGCCCAGGCACGAAAGGGCGCGTTCGTCGCCCCGCTCGGCCCGGCCGAGGCCGCGCACTTCTTCGACATCCGGGAACGCCTGGAGGCGCTGGCGGCCTCGCTGGCCGCCCGGCACGCCGACCGGGACGGCCTGCGCACCCTGGAAAGGCTCCTGGACCGAGCCCGCCGCGTCGCGGACTCCTCCCGCCGGACCCGCGAACTGGGCTCGGTCCATGCCGACTTCCATCAGCAGATCGTCGTCATGTCCGGCAATCCACTGCTCCAGGACCTGATGGCACCGCTCGACGGCCGGTTGCGCCGGCTCTTCAGCCTCACCTCCGAGCCGGGCGACGGGCCCGTGATGTGCGGCGAGCACGAACTGCTCTTCGAGGCGATTCGGAGCGGCGACGCGGAGGTGGCGGAACGGATCGCCCGCAGCCATGTGGCCGGGACGCGCGATACCGCGATGCAGATGCTCGCCGCCACCACCGCGGCCACCGATGAACCGACGGATCCCGGCCCCCGTCGGCGGCCCTGACCAAGACGACCGTCCCACGCACGACGTCCCGCACCACGAAGGAGAGCCCGCCCCATGGCGACGCCCGCCCCCGCCTGCCCCCATGTCCTGTTCACCACCGTCCGTTCCCTCGACGGGCGCACCCGTGACCTGCTGGTCTCCGACGGCCGGATCGCCGCGTACGACCCGGCGGAGTTGCCCGACGGCTGCGTGACCGTGGACGCCGCGGGAGCCCTTGCCCTGCCCTCGCCCGTCGACGCGCACATCCACCCCGACAAGTCGACCTGGGGCGGGCCCTGGCTGAGCCGCGAACCCGCCGGCACGCTCCGGGACCTGATCGACGGCGATGTGCGGGCCAGGACGGCTTTCACGACTCCGGTGGAGGAGCGGGTCGGGGCACTCATGGACCGGGCCATCGCCCGTGGCACCCGCGCCATGCGGGCCCATGTGGATGTCGCCCCCGTCCACGGCCTCTCCGGGGTGCACGGGGTGCGGGCGGCGGCCGATGCCCGCAAGGACCTCCTCGACGTCCAGATCGTCGCCTTCCCCCAGCTCGGCCTGTTGAGCGAGCCCGGAACCGCCGAACTCATGGAGCAGGCCCTGTCCGAGGGGGCCGACGTGGTCGGCGGCCTCGACCCGATCGGCATCGACGGCGACATGGACGGCCAGTTGGACTTCGTGTTCGGGCTGGCCGCCCGCAAGGGCGTACCGGTCGACATCCATCTGCACGACGGCGGGCCCGCCGGCCTGCGCCAGGTCACCGAGATCGCCCGGCGTACCGTCGCCACCGGAATGCAGGGATGCGTCACCCTCGGCCACGCCTTCGCCGTGGCCGAGCTCGGGGGTGACGAACGCGACGCCGTAGCGGCGCGGTTGGCCGATGCCGGCGTCTCCCTGGTCACCTGTGCCCTGGGCGGTGACCCGGTCCTGAACCCCGCACGGCTCACCCCGCACGGCGTGCGGGTGGCCGTCGGCTCGGACGGCGTGCGCGATGCCTGGACGCCGTTCGGTGACGGCGACATGCTCGCCCGGGCCCATCTGCTCGCCTACCGCACGGATGCCCGCACCGATGCCGAACTCGCCTCCTGCTACGAGGCGGTGGCCCAGGGCGGCGCCTCCCTGCTCGGTCTGCCCGCCTCCAGGCTGGAGACCGGGGACCCGGCCGACTTCGTCCTGGTGGCCGCCGGTTCGCTGCCCGAGGTAGTCGTGGACCGCCCGATTCCGTCCATGGTCGTGCGGGCCGGCCGGGTCATCGCCCGCGAGGGCCGGCTGACTTAGAGGAGCTACCGGACCGGTCGGCCGCGGTCGAGCGCGCGGTCGGTGAGGGAGCCCGCGCATCCGGTGTACCGGGCGGGGGCGGTCAGTTCGCCCCGTTTCGAGGCCGGCGAGTTCGGGCTCCTCGTCCAGCACGTCGGCATCGACGGAGCCCAGTTCATGCCGACCTTCGGCCGGATTGCCTTACACACAGAGGAGGCGAACGGACCTTCTGCGGACGGCTGATCAGGCCGCGATCGGTAGTTCAGAGAACGTCGCCCTCACCTGGCGACGTTTCTGGTGCACGATCGCCTGTTCGTCCTCGGACAGGCGGCGGTCGCGCAGGCCCGGCACCGTGCGATGGTGACGGTCACTCGGAGTAGGCGCAGCGGAAGCCGGTGTGCCCGGCGGAGCTGTCCGGAGCGTTGGCCGTGCGGGCGGCGACCCGGTAGCGGTTGCAGTAGGAGTGGTGACACATGTGGGAGCCGCCACGCATGACGCGGGCCTGGCCGGTGACTGGCCCGAGCGGGTCGCTCCGGGTCAGGGGGGTGTCGGGGGCGTGCCAGTCGGGGCTGAACCAGTCGGCGCACCATTCCCAGACGTTGCCGGAGGTGTTGAACAGCCCGTAGCCGTTGGGGGCGAACGCGTTCACGGGGGCGGTGCCGGTGTAACCGTCCTCGGCGGTGTTGCGGTGCGGGAAGTCGCCCCGCCAGATGTTGCAGCGGTGGCGGCCGTTCGGGGTGAGTTCGTCACCCCACGGGTAGCGCCGCCGATCGAGCCCGCCGCGGGCGGCCATCTCCCACTCCGCCTCGGTGGGCAGGCGTTTGCCGGCCCAGGCCGCGTAGGCATGGGCGTCGTTCCAGGAGACGTGCACCACCGGGTGGTTGGATCGGGCACCGATCGAGGAGCCGGGACCTTCGGGGCAGCGCCAGGACGCTCCGCGCACGGCAAGCCACCAGGGCGCGCCCGGCACGGTTCCGTCGATGAGGTGGCGGCGGGCCTCGGGGGCGAGGAAACCGGCGAAGACGTAGGACCAGCCGAACTGCTCGGCCTCCGTGGTGTATCCGGTGGCTTTGACGAAAGCGGCGAACCTGGCGTTGGAGACCGCGGCGGTGTCGATGTGGAAGGGCTTGAGTGTCACCTGCCGGACCGGGCCCTCGCCATCGGCGGGGAACGCGTCGGCGTCGGCGCCGCCCATCCAGAAGGTGCCGCCGGGGATGGCGGCCATACCGCGCAGGAGGTCCTGGCGATCCCGCCGTGCCGGACCCGGCGCCCGTCCGGTGCGCTGCGTCCCGGTTCCCGATGGGCCGAAGGGGCGGCGCGGGCCGCAGCACGCGCCGCCACCCCCTGCCGCCGCGCCGTCCGACGAGGGCGAACCGTGACTCAAGGAGATGTCGATGCCGTCCATGACGTTCCTTCCCGTCACACACGCGGCGGGGCAGCCCACTCGCCGACGCGGACGTCGCCCGCCAGGCCGTCGCACCAGCCGCCGGCCTCGCCGGAATGCGGAGCCGAATTTTTCCTTGTTCAGATCATATTAATGAGACCCTGACCCACGCAACGCGCATCAGCGTGTTCCCAAGTCGAGCCCCGAGACCATTTCGACGACCGGGAGACCGGCCCCGGACCGGGGCGTTCAGTCGGAGACCGTCCTCTGCCGCAGCAGGAGGGCCACGGCGCCCAGAGCGGCCGCGTTGACGCCGAGGTCGGCCTGGACCACTTCGACCCGGCGCCTGGCGAGCGGGAGCGCCAGCTGTGCCACGGCCTGCCTGACCGGGTCGAGGATCAGGGAGCCGAGCTGCGCCAGCTCTCCTCCGACGACGATCCGGGAGGGGTCGAGTTGCGCCACCGTCCCCGCCAGCACCCCACCGAGCCGCCGTGCCGCGGCGCCCACCACCTCCATGACGACCGGCGACAGGTTCTGAGCGGCGGAAACCAGCCCGTCGAGTCCGTCCACCTCAAGGCCCCGCCGGGCGCACTGCTCCAGCAGGACGGCCCCGCCCGCGAAGCCCTCCAGGCACCCGCGGCCACCGCAGTGGCAGCGTTTGCCAGCGGGGTCCACGCTCACATGGCCGATCTCTCCGGCACCCCCGTGCGCACCGGCCACGGCCCGGCCTCCGACCACGAATCCGCCGCCGATTCCGGTGGACCAGCGCACGTACACCAGGTCCTCCACCGCGCGGCCGGCACCCCAGGTGGCCTCGGCCAGCGCCGCCGCCCGCGAGTTGTTGCCGAGAGCCACGGGCGCGTCGAACACATCGTTCAGCTCGCGGCGGACCTGCTCGATCTCCTCCGCGTCGATCTCGACTCCCGGTACACCGGCGAAACCGGCGCCCAGACCGGCCAGCGCGGCGAGGCTGATGCCCGCCTCCGCGCCGGCGCTGCGGATGAGGTCCACCGCCGCGGGAACGACCACGTCCGCGCGAACACAGGAAGGCACGTCGCACGCGCCACTGGCCACGACCTCGTGCGACGCGTTGACGATGACGGCACGCATCCGGGCCCGCCCTATGTCCAGGCCGGCGTACAGGCCGGCCGCAGGGTTGAGCACCACCTGCGAGGCCGGGCGGCCCCGGCTGCGGCTGCCGTTGTCGACGGCCTCGCGTTCGACGAGAACTCCGCTGTCCAGCAGTGCCGCAACGGTGCTGAACAGCGTCGTCTTGGGCAACCCGGTGCGGCGTCCCAGCTCCGCACGGCTCAGTGCGCCGGATCGTCGGAGTTCGGCGAGAACGAGTTCGTCGTTGGCGGCCCGGGCACGGCGGGCAGGGGTAGCCGTCACAGCATCATGATGGGCCCTGGACAGGCTTTCCGGCAAACTTCGGAAGAATTCCCCACCGTATCGAATGTGCGGGGGAAGACCTTTCCGAGCAGGCCTGTTCATCACTCCGGCTGCGTGTCCGCCGTTCTGCGGCACCACTTCTTCATCACACATAGTCCTGGATTCGGACTAAAGATGTCGAGGTCCCAGGCCCGGGAAGGCGAGGCATTTCAGCGATGTCCTGATGGACGGGCAGGACGACGCCGGGTACTCGCCTCCCCGGACATCCGCGTTCCTCCTCCTGGCGCGGTGCGGTCTCTACGACCCGAGAGCCTTGAGGACGACCTTGGGCAGCCTGGTGCCCTCCTCCGTCCTGAGGGTGAAGACGACCTCCTGGCCGCCGGCAGGCAGTTGACCGGACGCGGACAGCGTCACGGTGACCGAGCGGGTGCGTTGCCCGGCCACCCGGAGTGTCCCGGAGGACGGCGCGACATGCAGGCCGGAGGGTGCGTCGGCCTGCCAGGTGACGGTGTGTCCGGTGAAGTCGACGTCGTAAGCAGTGAGCGTCACTTCGGCGGAGCCACCGGGCGCGACCGTGACACGGTCGGGTACGACACTGCCGGCGGCGGGGCTTCGGTACTCGTCGGCGATCGCCTGGCGTATTGCCGCGTCCTGATACGACGGACTCTGGGCACCCCACCGCTGCCGCACCTGCTGATTGGGCAGCACCACTCCGGCGAACCGGTTGGCCTCCACCGCCCGGCGGTACTTCTCACGGACCGCGGGGGTGCCCGAGCGGCCCACCTCCATGTCGGCCAGCGCGATGTCGGTGTTGAGCACCAACCGGTCGACGACGAGCCGTCCGGAGTCGTCGGCCACGCCGTCCCGGGCGTCCAACAGCGCCGTCCGGGCAGCGGAGTAGTGCTCCACCCCGTCGGCCGCACCAGCAGTGCCGTTGAAGACGTCGGGATCCTTCCCGGTCGCGGTGAAGTAGCGGCGCATCGCCGATACGGCGGCCGGGCCGAACCGCGCGGTGAGGTAGCCGTCGAGGTACGCCGGGCCGTCCAGGCCGGGGTCCCATGCCTTGGCCGCCACCAGTGACTGCAGGTGCTCATGTGGGATCCAGTCAGCGGGCTCGCAGTACATGCCCATGCCGTCGACGCCCAGGGCCGCCTCGAACGCGACGTCCGCGGAGACCGTGTCCAGCACCTGCACCGGCAGGCTGCGCCAGCGGTAGCGCCGGTAGTACTCGTACATGCACAGCGTCCCGTCGAAGGACTCCCGCCACCGCCTGAGCGGCCCGGCCAGCTTCGCGTTGGCGGCGACCGCCGAGTCGCCCAGTCCCCCGGTGTAGTTGCGGCTGTACGGGGCGAAGTCGACGATCACGTCGGGGTCGCAGGCGTAGGCCGGATCCGGCGGCTCCACCGTGGACGCGTACGCGATGCGCTCAACCCGTACGCCGGGCAGTTGCTCGCGCACGGCCGCGGCCAGCTTGTTGACCACGACGGACTCGGCGTTGGACGGCGTACCGTAGCGGCGCAGGATCTCGTTCTGGAACTGCCAGACGTCCGGCGGCCAGCAGTCGAAGACGGTGATCTCCGGACGTGCCCGGAGGTATTCCACGACCCGGGAGACATAGGCGTCCAGCGCCTCTGGGTTGTAGATGTCGAACAGCGGCCCGCCCGAGGTGTAGTACTGCGGGTACTGGGCGGGCGGCAGGAAGCTGTCGTAGCCGTGCCCGCCCACCTCGACGTTCAGGCCGCGGCGGGCCGCCTCGCGGGCGATGACGTCGCGCATCGAGTCGTAGGTGGTCACGCCCTGGCCGAGGTAGTCCTTGGGTATGACCAGGGTGTTCAGGCGGTTCTTGGCCATCCAGTCGATCAGCGGCGGCAGCGAGGAGCGGGTGTGGCTGTAGCCCTCCTCGACGTACTGCCGCCGCAGCGCCCAGCCTGGCCTGCTCACGTACCGCTGCGGCGTCACCCGCAGCGAGCGGGAACGTGGGACGTGTTCGGAGTGCCCCTCGTAGAAGGCGAACGACGGGGCGAAGAAGCGGACGCCGAATTGCTCGACCAGGGCGTAGGCGGCGTAGAGCGGGCCCCGGTCGCCGGTGCCGAGAAGCACTGCGCGGTCCTCGCCCGTGACGACGGCGAACGAGTCGGCCGGTGCGTCGCCCAGGGCGTCCCGGGCATCGGCGATCCAGGCGTCCGGCACGATGCGGGACCGGCCGGAGCGCAGCACCACCCCGCTGCCGGCCGGTGTCCTGGGGCGCACCTCCGCCTCGGCCAGCGGCAGGCTGACGCCGGTGATCGCCAGGACGTAGTCACGCACCTCTTCGGCGGCGAACCGCGCCACCTCGGAGCCGTACCAGGTGATCGTCGCCGCGGCGTGTTCCCCATCGACGAGGGGCAACGGTCCACCGGAGTCGGCGGGCAGGGCAGACGCAGGGGTGGCACCGAGGGGCAGCAGGGCCGCCGCGGCTGCGCCGGTGGCACCGATGAGGAAGCTGCGGCGGTGAAGACGGGTCTGCAAGTGAGGCTCCTTCGGGTCTGGCTGCGGATACCGTGACGTGAAGCCGATTCATTCCGGGTTCGGATCGATCGCGCGGACAGTTCGTCGTTCGACGCGAGGCGCCGTCGAAGGTCGCCGCCGCTGGAGTTCCTCGACGGAGCCCGGCCCGGAGCGGGCTCCTGCGGCGGCCCCCTGGCCGGCGGTACAGATGCCGCCGGCGGAGCCGGCCGCTACTGGCGGCCGGCGGCCGTGTCGGCCGCCTTGTACTGGTCACCGAGGTAGTAGTTCTTGGCATCCCCCGGAGAGGACAGCTTGCCCATCTTGACGAAGACCCCCGCCAGGCCGTCGAACCAGCCGTTGACCGTGCCGTCGCCCGTCAGGTCGGTGAGCTCCCGGGAGGAAAGGATCTTGACGTACTTGGTGGAGCCCGCGAGCTGGTCCTGGGGGAGCTTGAGGAAGTCCGCCGCGACCTTCTCGGATTCCTGCGGGTGGGCGGCGATCCAGTCGTCGGCCTGCCGGAGCACCGAGGTGACCTTCTTGGTCAGGGCGGGGTCCTTGGCAGGGAGGTCCGGCCTGGCGACGAAGACGTTGGGGAAGGTCAGCTTCGGGTAGTAGTCGCTGGTCCGGCTGATCTCGACAAGGTCGGGGACGCGCTTTTTGACCGTGTCGATGAGCGGATACCACAGAGCTGCCGCGTCGACCTGGCCGGAGGAGACGGCGGTGACGATGGTGCTCGGGTCCATCGTGACGCGGGTGACGTCGCCCGGCTTCAGACCGGCCCGGTCCAGCGCCAGGTTGAGGATCATGTCTCCGGAGGTGCCCTCGGCGACCGCGACCTTCTTGCCCTTGAGGTCGGCGGGCTTGCTGATGCCGGTGCCGGGGCGGGCAATGACGCGGTCGGCCTGGCCGAGCATGTTGACCGCGATGATCTTCGCCTTCCCCGAGGCGGGAAGCCACAGGGCGCCCGGGCCGAGATAGCCGAAGTCGAGGTCGCCGGCGCCGAGCGCCTGGACCTGCAGGGGGCCGTTGGTGAAGACCTTGAGATCGGGATCGAGCCCGGTCTTCTCCCAGAGGCCCTGCTTGGCGGCCACGGCGAGTGCGGCCGAGCCGCTGTAGTCCGCGATGTAGCCGAAGGTGACCTTGGTGCCCTTGCCGGATGACGAGGGAGCGCCGTCGCTGCCGCAGGCGGTGGCGGTCAGGGCGAGGACGGCGGTCGCGGCCCACAGGCCGATGGTTCTGCGCTTCATGATGCTGCCCCTTCGAGCATGGACGGCTGGTGGTACACGGCGTTCCAGACCTGCCGCCGCAGTGCGGCGAACTCGGCGGACAGTCGCATCTCTTCGGTACGGGGATAGGGCAGGTCGACCGGGATGATCTGGTGGATGCGCCCGGGGCGTGCGGCCATGACGACGACCCGGCTCGCGAGGTACACGGCCTCGTCCACGTCGTGGGTGATGAACATGACAGTGCGGCGGTCGCGGCTCCAGGTCTCCAGCAGCGAGTCCTGCAGACGAACGCGGGTCAGAGCGTCCAACGCACCGAAGGGTTCGTCCATGAGCAGGACCTTGGGGTCCACGGCGTAGGCCCGCGCGATGGCGCACCGCTGCTTCATACCTCCGGAGAGCGTCTTCGGCAGAGCGTCGGCGAAGTCGGTGAGACCTACGATGTCGATCATCCGCCGTGCGGCGGCCCGGCGTTCCTTCTTGCCGACCCCTGCGACCTTCAGCCCGAACTCGACGTTCTCGCTGACGGTCATCCACGGGAACAGTGCGTACTGCTGGAAGATGACGCCACGTTCGGGGCTGGGGCCGTACACGGTCTCGTCCCCCACGGTGACGGTGCCGCCCGTCGCCTTCAGCAGGCCGGCAGCGACGTTGAGCATGGTGCTCTTGCCGCATCCCGACGGCCCGACGACCGTGACGAACTCGCCGTCCTCGATGGTGAGGTTCACATGGTCGAGGGCGACGAAGTCACCGCCCTTGGCGTCGAAGTTCTGGTAGACGTCGTGGAATGTGATGGCGGGCATGGGGTTACCTCCTCTCCTGCCACCCGGTCAGCCTGCGCTCGGCGAACAGCAGGCACCGGTCCATGGCCAGGCCGACGACGCCGATGACGACGAGTTGGACGAACATCGTGGGCAGGTCGTAATAGAGCTGTGCCTGCTGCATCCGGAAGCCCAGGCCGCTCTGGGCCGCGATGAGTTCGGCGGCGACGACGGTGGCCCAGGCCGCGCCCAGGCCGATCCGCATGCCGACCAGGATGAAGGGGGTCGAGGCGGGCACCACCACGCCCAGGAACACTCTCCCGTCCCCGGCACCGAGTACCCGGGCGGCGTTGACCAGCGTGGAGTCCACCGACACCACGCCCTGGAAGGTCGACACCACCGAGGAGAGGAACGCGGCCAGGAAGATGACGAAGACCTTCGGGGTCTCGCCGATACCCATGAGCACGATGGCCAACGGGATGATCGCCAGTGGCGGCACCATCCGGAAGAACTGCAGCCAGGGCTCGACGAGACGGCGGACGATCGGATACCAGCCCATCGCGAAGCCGATCGGCACCGCCAGGGCCACACCGATTGCGTAGCCGGTGAGCACGCGTCTGAGGCTGGCGCCGAGGTCGCTGAAGAGGGTGCCGTCGCCGATCAGGTCCCAGCCGCGCTTCAGCACCGGCAACGGGCCGGGGAAGCCCTGGATACCGCTGTGGGCCAGTGCGATCCAGGCCAGCAGGCCGAGGGCCGCGGAGCACACGGAGAGCAGGATCTCGCCCGGGCTCGGCCTGCCGGACCGGCGCCGGGTGCGGGTCGGCGCCTCAGCGGCGGTGGACCGGGGCGCGGTCGCGCCGGTCGTCATGGGGGCGTCCTTCGGGGAGTCCGGCCGCCGGCCCACTCCGGCGGCTGCCGTGTCCTGTCTCATGCGACCTCGTCCGCGACTCCGTCGACGTCGGGCGCGCGGCCGCCGCCGATGTCGGACATGTAGCTCATCCATGTGTAGGCGGGATCCCCGCGCCGGAGCAGCTCCTGGTAGAGACGCGCCGTCAGGTCGCTTCGTACGTCGGCGTACGCGGGAGCCTCGTGGACGTTGTGCAGCTCGTGCGGGTCGGCCTCGAGGTCGTAGAGCTCGTTGACGCTTTCGGGGTTGTAGACGAGCTTGTGCCGGCGGTCGCGGATCATGCGCTGCGAGTACGGAAAGTGGTGGCCGTGGAATTCGGTGACCACCTGCTCGCGCGTGCCGTCGGCCGGCTCGCCGCGCAGGACGGGCAGCAGGCTGCGTCCGTCGCACTCCGCGGGAGCGGGAAGTCCCGCGAGGTCGAGGACCGTGGGATGCAGGTCGATGAGGGTGGCGAAGTCGTCGCGGACCTGCGCCGGGCAGCCCGGTATCCGGACCAGGCCCGGGATGCGGTAGATGTCCTCGTACATGGCCGGTCCCTTGTCGTTGAGCCGGTGGGAACCGGTGAACTCGCCGTGGTCGGCGGTGAAGACCACCGCGGTGTCGTCCCACAGGCCGTGAGCCTTCAGGGCGTCCAGGAGACGGCCGACCTGGTGATCGATCATCGTCACGTAGCCCCAGTAGACCGCGATGAGCTTGCGCCAGGCGGCGGCGTCGAAGTGGTCCGCCGACCAGTAGTCGGCGTAGCGGCGCTGGATGTCGGGCTTGCCGGCGAAGGTCTCGGCCATGGAGGCCGGCAGCGGCACCGACTCGGGGTCGTACATGTCGTAATACTCGTCGGGGATGAGGTACGGCAGGTGCGGGCCGAACCAGTTGCAGGAGAGCATGAACGGCCTGCCCTCGCTGTGCCAGTCGGCGGCGTAGCCGTCGAGCAGCTCCAGCGTCCGGTCGGCGAGGTATGCCTCGATGGTGGCCTCGACGGGCTGCTGGAGGCGGCCGGCGATCAGGTGGCCGCGGCCGGTGCCGTTCGCCGCCGCTCCGAAGACCGGGTCCTTCACGGCGAACCGGCCGTATCCCCGGCTGTCCAGCCAGGCCTCGTAGGAGGGGTGGTGGACGGGGTTGAGGGCGCCGGGCAGGTGTTCTCCGTCCATGGCGTAGAACTCCGGGCCGCGGGTGCGGCCGATGTGCCACTTGCCCACGTGGCCGACGTGGTAGCCGGCGTCCAGCAGGGGCTGGGACAGCACCGGCGTGCCGTCCTCGACCTCGTCCCGGGCTCCGCCATTGCGCTCGGGGTTGACCAGCAGGCCGTGCCGGAAAGGGTGCTGGCCGGTGAAGAGCGAGGCGCGGGCGGGGGTGCAGATGGCGGTCGGGGTGTAGAAGCTGTCGAACCGGGTGCCCTCAGCCGCCACCGAGTCGAGTGCGGGGGTGTCGACCACCGGGTTGCCGTAGCAGCCCAGGGTGTCGACCCGGTGCTGGTCGGTCATCAGGAACAGGATGTTGCGAACTGGCACGAGCGGGAGACCTTCCGGTCGATTCAGGTGAGGAGGCGCGGAGCCGACGGGCACCACTGGCAAGGGGCCGCGGGAGGGCGGCGGCATTCTTTTTTTCCTGAGTCGGATCATATTTAGGCCACCACTGCTCCACAAGGGGTTCGACGGCGGCATCACCCGCCTCTTCGGGCCGTCCTGCATGCAGAACTGCCGCGCGAAGCGCTCATCCGGGCTCGATCAGCCGCCACCCACCCGCCTTTAGGGCGAACTCAGGAAGAAATAGCCGAGCGCTCCGCTGTTCTCCGGCGCGCGGGCCGGGCTCGGCCGTCGGGACGCGCTGGTGGCCGGACCGCTTGTGGCAGTCCGGCCACCAGCGTGGCAAGGGGCGGGGTCAGCCCTTTCCGGCGGGCGCGTCACCACCGAGGACGGCGTGGTAGCCGGGTGAGGCGTTCTGTCCGCCGCCGACACCGCCGAGCACCGTGCCGCGGTCGACGAGTCGGACCGCGTCCGGTCCGACGCCGGGCTGCTCGGCGGTGATCGCCAGTGCGATCGTGTTGGCCCCTCGGGCCTTGAGGAATCCGGAGGGAGTGACGAACTCGTCCTGAGGTCCGACGTTGTTGACGTACTGTCCGGTGTTCCAGCCGTTGACGAAGATCTGTACCCGGTACTTCGCCGCGCGTCCGGAGGCGTCCTCGATCCGCAGGCCGACCGCGGTGTCGGTGTCACGCGCCAGGTTCAGGTCGACGTCGGTGGAGTACCAGCGCACACCCGGGCGGTCGCTCTTCAGCGCGGTGGTCGTGGCCCAGGAAGCGGTCGGGGCTCCCGGCAGGTGCCAGCCCTTCCGCTCGCCGTACAGGCCGCCGTTGTTGTACAGGCCGCGCACGGGATCGACCGGGTCGGGACCGCCGACCGCGCCCTGGATCCGCCACTGGACCGTGCCGGCGCCGGGCACCGCCACGTCGGCCAGGCCCCGGCCGCCCTTGGAGCGTCCGTCGGCGGACCAGTCCTCGTACTGGCCCATGTTGCGGACCAGGATCGCGAGCACGGCGGGCTTGCCCGGTTCCGTCAGGTCGGCAGGGACCTTGTAGGTGGCGGCACCGTCGCCCTGGGCGCCGAGGTAGGTGCCGTTGAGCCACACCAGCGCGTCGCCAGCGGTGCCGGTACGGGCGGTGACAGTCACCGAGCTGCTCGCCGTCGTTGGGGTGTAGTGGCCGCGGTACCAGGTGTCGCCCTCGTGGAAGCCGTACTCGTCGGTGTCGAGCACCACGCCCGAGGCCGCGCCCGGACCGTGCCGGGGGTTGTCGGCCGTGGTGCGGCCGGCCCTCGCCCAGCCCGAGTCGTCGAAGTCGGGGGTGCGTTCGGGGTCGGAACCGGCGGTACGCCACTGTGCGAGCGCGGGCATGGCCGGGGCCTGCGGACCGGGAAGCGTGGCCACCAGGGCGCCCGCCGCGTCGCGGTGGGCGGGAACCCTGCGACCGTTCCAGCTGAGCACGGTGACGTCCCTCGGTGCGAAGACACGCAACCGCCCGGCCGAGCGGGTGTCGCCGGTCAGGTCGAGGCGGGTTCCGGCAAGGCGCGCGGTGCGGGCGAGTTCGGGGCCCTGGACGAGGACCTCGCCCTTGCCCGTGTCCAGTTGCCAGGTGTTGGCGATCGTGTCCCGGTCGGTGAGCAGGACGGTCAGGTCGTGGCCGTCGCCGCTGACGCGTACGGAGGTGGTGCCGCCGTGGGTGTAGTTGAGCCGCAGATCGCCGCGGGCCGCGTCCCAAGTGGTGGCGACGGGAGCGCCGTCCAGCTGTGTCACCTTCGGCCGGGAGGCGTACCGCAGAACGGTCTCACCGTCCTCGCCCTTCGTGCCGTCCAGCACCAGCAGGTCGTTGCCCACCGACAGCCGGGTGAGCACCTGGGAGGTGGAGTACACCAGCCGGTGCGGGCCGAACGCCCAGTCGGCGACGATGGCCATGGCGTCGCGCCCGTCCAGCGTGATCGCGGTGCCGGGCTGCTGCGGGACACGCGGGTAGCCGGTGGGCGAGGGCTGCGGCGCGGGCGGGGTCGTGGGGGTGGTGTCGATGGCGTCCACGGAGACGAAGGTGCCCTGCGACGCCGGGTCGCCCTTCTTGCCCGTGACGACGATCCTCAGTGTGTGCCGGCCCGGTCCGAGGTCGTCGGCCTCGTACTTGACCTGCTGGAACACCGCGGAGGCCGCGTAGCTGTCGACCGTGGCCTTCTTGACGCCGTCGATGTAGACGTCGGCTGTGCCGTGATTGACCGAGTCCGGTCCGATCCAGCGCACCACCGGTCCGTCGAAGGTGACCTCCAGGCTGTCGCCGGCCTTGTCGGAGAAGGTCTCGTCGTCCTTGTAGTCGCCGCTGGTCCAGCTCTGGCCGGAGGCGTGCTGCCAGGAGCCGGTGTATGTGAGGGCGTCCGGGTCGGAGTCGTTCCAGCGGTAGGAGGCCGGTCCCGGCGGACCGGGGACGGTGCCCAGGTCCAGCGGGAAGGTCACCTTGCTGGTCGAGGTGTCGTTGCTGTCGGCGTGCCGCAGGGTGATCAGCCGGGCGCCGTGGCCGGAGACGGAGGTGGAGGCGGCGTCCTCCGCGGACAGCCGCTGCCCGACCGCGACCTTCCCGCCGGTGGCGGTGACCGGGGGCGCGGTCACCGCGCGTGCGGAGGAGAGCGGCGCGACGGCCTGCTGCAGGTATCCGAACTCCTTCTGCACCGCGAGCTTCGGGGCGATCCGCCGGTCCTCGGAGAGCGCCGCGCCGTAGTCGTAGGAGGTGAAGCCCGACCCGGGGTCACCGGTCCAGCCCCAGTTGGTACCGCCGTACTCCATGTAGTAGTTGAACATGGTGACGCCGTTGGCCAGGTTGTTCACCGCGAACTGCCGGGTGAAGGCCGGGTCGACGAACTTGGCGCACTCACTGGTCTGGAAGTCGCGGCCCCACGCGGTGAACGCGCCGCCCTGACCCTCCGCGATGAACACGGGTGTGTCCGGCGAGTACGAACGGACGCGGGCCTCGAAGTCGCCGAGCCGCCCGCGGCTGCCCTTGCAGTCGAATCCGAGGGGGTAGGTGTCGAAGGCATACAGGTCGAGCTTGGAACCGCCGGGTCTGCCGGGCGCGTTCCAGCCGTGCCCGTTTCCCCAGTCGTTGTGGAACAGCGGCACCGCGATGCCGTCGTCCCGGACGGCGCTCTGCAGCTTCTCGATGTAGTCGATCCGCTGGGCGGAGTGGTCGATCTGCTCGTTCTCGACCTGGTAGGCGATCACGCTGCCGCCGCCGTCGGTGATTTGGTGGCGGGCGATGATGCGGTTGACGGCTTTCAGCCATTCCAGGTCGGCGGCCAGGTTCTGCGGGTCGGACCTGCGCGAGGCGCCGCCGTAGGTGGTGGTGTACGGGGGCAGGCCTCCCATCGAGGCCTCGGCGTTGATGTACGGCCCCGGACGGGCGATGACGTACAGGCCCTCCTGCTCGGCCATGGTGAGCAGGCGGTCGATGTCGCGGATGCCGGTGAAGTCGTAGGAGCCCGGCTTGCTGGAGTGGTAGCCCCAGAAGAAGTACAGCGAGACGGCGTTGAACCCGGAGGCCTTCATCTTCTGCAGGACGTCCCGCCACTGGTCGGGGCTGGGCAGCCGCCAGTAGTGGAACTCCCCGGACCAGATGTTGAGGCGCTTGCCGTCGATCTTCAGGGAGTCGGCGTCCCAGGTCACCGTGTGCCGTCGGCCGTCGTTGCCGGCGAATACCGGCACCTGCCGCGCGGCCACCGGCGCTCGGGGCGGTGGCGCGGTCTCGGCTCCGGCCGCCGTCGTGGCCGACGCCGTTACGGCCGATGCCGCGAGCGCCAGCGCGATTCCCAGCGCCAGACGGCGTACAGCGCCGCGTCGGCGCCTTCTGGAAGAGGGAGGGCCACCCGTACGGCGAGTGCCCGTGGTGTGAGTCATTTCTGTCCCTTCTGCGGGGTTCACGCAGTAGCAATTGCGTTGCTTGCTTGCGGTGTTCGCCTCGGCGCGGCCGTCCCTCCGCGGTCGGCGGCGGGCAGTGGTGGGCGCGCCAGGTATGTGCGGCCATCGGGCGGGCGACTGCGGGACTTCTTCCGGGAGGCCCGTACGAGAGCAGGCCGGGCGTCCGAGAGCTGCTCGGAGTGTCGGATGTCGATGAACGTACGGAGCAGGCTCCCCGGGCCAATGGTTACGACCAGGAATCAACACGTCCCGGCCACGTCAAACACGCATGCGTGCGTGCCGGCCGAGGAGTTGCGACGCGTGAGGAGTCCTGACGGAGCCGCGGGCGGACACCTCGGCCATCCGCATGCTCCCGCGAGGATCCGCAGCGGGGCCGTGCAGGCGGGCGTCATCGAGGCCACACCGCGGCTCGACGGCACCGCCGGACAACACCAGGGGCGACGCCCAGCCGGAAGTCGGACAGGCGCGCCCGGGCGTGGAGGTCAGCCGCCCTGAGACCGCGACGGCCCGGGGGCGAGCCGGGTGCGCGTCAGTCACGGATGCGGGCCGCAGGCGCTGTTCCCACCTGCTCCACGACCCTGGCCCGGAATTCCTCGAGCGTCTCGGCCGGCTTGGGGGAACCCCAGGTCTGTTGTGCGAACACCTGCAGCCACTCCTGCAGCAACCGCGCCACTTCGTCCTGCCCCATGGAGCTGGGTGAGTCGCACCAGACGGACAGATGGGCGCCGAAAACCGGTGCGTGCTCCGGCAGATGGTAATCACCCGCGCTGCCGGCGGCCCCCATGAACGTCCGTGAGGTCCAGCGCTCGTAGATCCCCCGCGGATTCTTGTAGGGGCCCGTTCCGAGACCCTCCGACGTGAGAATGAAGTACAGGTAGTCACCGTTGGAGTTGATGACCTGATGTCCGGCAGTGACGTACTGCCCGGCGTTCGGTTTTGCCGAGTTCCAGCGTATCCAGACGTCGACCTGGGTCCGCGGGTCGACGCGGTTCACACCCTCGCCCGGATAGACGTCGTCGTTGAACATGCGCGCCGTCTTGCCCTTCGACCGGACCACGTCCGCGAGTTCGTTCATGTAGAACTCGTATCCGTCGTGTGCGGTGGCCGAGCTGTTTCCAGTCACGTCCCGTGCGTACTGCACCAGTTGCGGCGCCGTCCGGTCCGAGACGACATCCGGCCCCGTCCCCTGCCACGGTGCCGGGAAGAACTCGTCGCCGCCGAGGTGGAAGACAGGTCCGTCGAACAGATCGCACATCTCGCTGACGATCTCGTGGACGAGCCGCCGCGCGTCCGGCTTGCTGAAGTCCAGAAAGCCGGAGTGTCGGGTGCCGTTGGCAAGCACAAGTTGGTACTCGGGGTGGAAGGACAGGATGTGGTCCATGTGACCCGGGGTGTCCACGTCGACATTGACCTGTACGTGATATTTCTGCGCGAAGGCCAGGATCTCCCGCACCTCCGCTTTCGTGAGGTGCTCCGCCGAGACGATCTCCGGATGCGTCTCGCACTCCACTCGAAAACCGAGCCCCTCGGAGATGTGGAGCTGGAGCGCGTTCATCTTCAGGAACGACATCTCGCGGATGAGAGCCTTGATCCAGTCCGGTGTGAAGTACTTCCGGCCCAGGTCGAGCAGCAGGGCCCGCTCGCTGAGGGCCGGCCAGTCGACGATCCTGCCGGCGGGCAGGCCGCTGCGCAGCACCTGCACCAGCGTCCTGGTACCCCAGAAGACACCGACGGCGGTCGGGGACGTGATCGTGACGGCCTTGTCGGTGACGATCGAGTACGCCTCCGAGTGCTCGGCCCGGTCCACCTCGCCCAGTCGCAGGACGATGTCGTGCGGCCCGGAGTTCCGGGACACGGCCACCCGCGGAGCCCGCGTCAGGTGTCCTTCTGCGACCAGCTCCTCCGCGAGCACCTCCGCTGCCGGCCGGAGATCGCGTGCCGAAGCCGGGTGCAGAACGATGCGCGTTGCCGGCACGAGTTCCTTCGCGACCGCCCCGGCCTCGAATCGCTGCACGGCAGGCAGGACCGTCGGCGGAGCCGCTTCCGGGATGGCCGGCCCTGTGCCTGCGCCGTCGGCGACGCCCGCGAAGGCAGGGGTCCTCGTTCCGGCCAGGATGGGAAGGGACAGGCCGGCGGCCACAAATCCCCGACGGCTCACTCTCGACTGCTCCATCGTGCGCGTGCTCCTCTCGGTGGAACCTCGTCCTTGCGCCGCCTGTGATGCCGGGCCTCTCGCCCGCCCGCATCGGGGCGCGTCGCGTGCGCGTGCCGGTCTCAGGCTGGGCGGCCTCCGACGTCGTCGATGCGGATGTCGACGTAGCCGGGCTCGAAACCGGTCAGCTTCTGCGGGAACCACGTTCCGGCCTTGACGTCCCGCGGTACCGACAGCGCCGGGGCGGCCGAAGCATGGTCGGCGCCGGAGGGCGTGTCGCTCGGCTGGACACGGACGGACACCGGGTCGCCCACCGACGGGGTGAGCAGGCAGTTCGTGTTCCGGGTGAAGGCCGCCTTGACACCTGCGGTGCAGAGGCCGGCGCCGTGGAGCGAGTCCCGGGCCCGGCTCCGGGTGAACGTCACCGGCGGGACCCGGTCACCGCGCTTCGCGGTCGCGGTGAGGTGCTCGGTCAGGGCGCTGGACGAAGCGCGGTCGCCGTCGGTCACCATGGTGTCCGGGATGATCCGGGTGCCGTCGTCGGAGGCCTTGGTGCCAGGGGCGGCGACGAGGCCCAGCCCGAGCCGGGCGGTGACTCCACGCGGAGCGAGGGCGTCGGTGCCCGCGACGGTGCTCTTCGCCGCCGGGTCCACCGGGATGCGGATGGCGTTGCCGCCGCCGTGCCCGCGCACCGGTAACCGGAATCCGGTCGCTTTCCGCAGCTCCACGGCGAGTTGCTCACCGACACGGTCCGCTTCACCCTGTGCGACGACGGCGAGAGAGGGACGCAGGACGAACGGCTCATCGCCAGCCGCATCGTCCACGGCGACCGGGCGCGGAACGAGCGCGGTGGCCGCCGCCGCGGGCGCGGCCTGCTCGGCACTGGCTGCCGCCGGCACACCCGCCGGGCCCACCAGGATCGTGAGGACCGCCGCGACCGGCGGACGCGGTGCGCAACAGCGGGATGGCACAGGACTTCTCTGCACTCGCAATGGCACGGGGACTCCTTGGAGGGCAATCATCGATGCACGTACATACTTGAAAAGCCCGAGTTCCACTCAGTTTCGAGCAACTTAGCGCCACGGACCGCAGTGGTCTAGTCCCTTCACACGGAGAAGGTCCCGACGTACTCCTCGGCCCCACCCAGTTCCGGCTCCTCGCGCAGCCCGGACCCTGTCGATCCGTCACCTCGTCCTCCAAGGCCCTCGGTTACCACGACAAGACCGCCGCCCGCCTGGTCACCGGGGCCGGAGGAACCTGGGCTCGATACGCCCCCGCCGACCACTCACGCTCACGATGAACCCGCTCCGCAGATGCCATGGCGGATGTGGGACAGTCCTCCACGCACGGCTGTTGCAATGACATCGAGCTCACTGCGCTCACGCACTCGCCACTCGGCATCCACCCGAAACCCACCATCCGCGAACCGCGGGAATACGTGAAGGTGCACATGGAAGACCTCCTGGAAGGCGGCCTCGCCGTCGGCCAGGAACAGGTTGACGCCCTCTCACAACGGGGCCCATCCGCAGCCACGATCAGCCCAATGCATCGATCGACTTCACGATCAGGGCGCGCGCATCCGCGCCAGACACAACCATGCTTCGTAGCTGCTCGAACGCCTTGAGGCAGAGCCCGATTTCGCTCGGCTGCGTGATGTTCACCTGCGCGGAAAGGAGTTCCACGGAGACGAGGGTGTCGTCGTAGACGTGGATGGTCTCTTGCGGCCAGAGCTCCCGCTCCCGCGTCGCCATCGGCGATGATTCCCAGCGACACCACAGGTAGCGCCCCGACGGACAGCAGGTGCCCGAGCTGGGCGGACGCCGACTCGGCGGTGCAGAGTTGGAAATGCAGCACCGGCTCCTCGACGAGAGGAAAACACACCGTCGACCCGGCCGGGATCGGGCGGATCATGCGGATTGAGGGCGCCGCCGCACGGACGTGCTCGCGGCCGGTCCGTACGGCGTACGCCCTCTGTCGACTAGGCCTGGGGCTGGGGGAGTTCACATCCCTTGCGGCCCAGGTCGAGCTTGCTGCCGTCGACGACGCACGGCACGATCCCGTAGGTCTCCTGCGCGTAGCGCGTGCCGTGACGGACGGTGATGAGCCCCTTGCGGTCGACCTCGCAGGGGTTGTTGAGCGTGCACTGCTCGCCGTCCTCGTTATGGGTGTTGTTGACGGCGATCACGCGTCCGGTGTGGTCGTCGATCACCGGGGAGCCGGAGGTGCCGCCGATGGTCTGGCACTCGGGCGTGTAACGCACCGAGTCCTTCCAGGTCCACCAGTACTCCTTGAGCTGGTCCACGAACCCGTCGACGGAGCACTTGTACTGCTTCTTCCAGTACCCCGACGCCACGGTGATCTCGGTGTTCTTGCGCGGGTGGCGCGGGTCGAGCAGCAGCGGCTGTACGTGGTACTTGCTCTCGATCTCGGCGTAGGTGGTGGTCGTCCGGTACAGCGAGACGTCGGTGTCGGTCATTGTCGCGTACGAGATCTGGTCGGCCTGGAGCGTGCCGAGCACCCCGGCGTCCTCGTCGAGGAGCTTGAACGTGCGGATGGACGGCCGGTCCACGATGACCTGGCCGGCCTTCGGGAAGCCGCCCTCGATGCAGTGCCCGTTGGAGAGCACGAGGGCGGGGTCGTCGGGCTGTGACTGCGGGGTACGCACGACGGAGCCGGAACAGTTGCTGAGCGCGACGGTTCCGGCGAACGTGACGGGCGCGTCGTTCGGTCTCGCGCGGGTGCCGGCGTCCCCGCCCGCGGTCCCGGCGACGGCGGGTGCCGCGCCCGCGCCGACCAGGGCGAGCGCGAACGCCGCGCCGGTGAGCGCCTTGCCGATCCTCGGTGAGCGACGTGTCGTGCGTGTCATCGGTGCTGCGGGTGACATTGGGTGGAGCCCCCTTGCCGACGCCGGGTGTGACGTCTGTAGCCGATGGTTGACGTGCGCATTCTTCGGTGCCGACGGACGGCGGGACAAGGGGTGGGATCAAGTCCGTTTCCCCCCGCGGTCCGTGGGCGCGGCGGATGCTGGCACGGGCCGGGCCCAGTGCACATACAGATCCGAACTCACGCTCGGGCTCCGCGACTTGGCGTTCCCCCAGGTCACGTCGGCTCCGGCGGGGTCGCCGGAGCGGCAGGTGGGGGGCCGGGTCTCGGTTCAGCACTCCCCCGTCCGGCCGGAACTGGAGGCTGATCCTGGGCCCGGACGCCCGCGCCGACTTGGCGATCGCGTGGTCCCAGGTGCGCCGGCAGGAGACGCCCATCACGATGAGGTCGTCATGCCCGAGGGCTCTGCGCACGGTCGGCCCGCCGCCCCGACGGGGTGCAGCAGGTCGCGAATCTGCTTGACGTCCCATGGAACGCCGAGGGGTGGTGAGTGAGGAAACCGTGCAAGGTGCGCGTTTCGCCGGAGTTCGCAACAATCGATTTTCCCGCACGAGCACACAGATCACGACAAGATCGAACATTCGCCCCTGGCGCACTTGCTCGTCCCGCGCTTCACTCCTGACTCATGAAACGACAGATCACGTCCATGCTCGCCGGACTGGTGCTGGCCGCCGGATCGGCGTTCGGCGCGAGCACGGCGGCCGCGGCCGAGCCGGTTCCTGTGGAGTTCGGCACCGACTGGCACGACCCGCTGACCGCGGCGCCGGCCATCGAGAAGCCCGACACCCGATCCTGCGAAGTCACCATCGCCGAGGCGCAGTTCCGTGACTTCAAGCCGTACAGGGGAAGTTACGCCCCGCCCACGGAGTGCGGAGACCGCTGGAGCAAGGTGGTGCTGCGCCTCGACGGAAAGGTGAAGGGCCGTCAGTACGACCGGCTCGGCTACCTCCGTATGGGCGGCGTCGAAGTGTTCCGTACGTCCACGCCCGAGCCCTCCGTCGACGGGATCACCTGGTCGGTGGAGAAGGACGTCACCCACTACAGCGACACATTGCGCCGCGAGCAGCCCGTCGAAATGCTCATCGGCAATGTCGTCGACGAGACGTACACCGGCGTCATCGACGTCAAGGTCACGCTGACCTTCTATGCCGCGAAGGGCAGTACGAAGGCCGCCGAGACGCCCGACAAGGTGCTCCCGCTGGAGGGCGCCACGCTGACCACGCCGCGTAACTCCGAGCGTATCGTCGCCGAGGTGTACGCCACCGGATCCGGCGGCGGCTGCGAGGAGTACTGGTACCTGACCGTGCCGGACGCCGCGTCCTACTCGTGCAAGGCGGACAAGGGTCCGTACCGCGAGGTACAGGTCAAGGTCGACGGCCAACTCGCGGGAATCGCGGCGCCGTTCCCGACCGTGTGGACCGGCGGCTGGTCCAACCCCTTCCTGTGGTACGTCGTTCCGGCGCCGCGTGCCTTCGACGTGAAGCCGATCGAGTACGACCTGACGCCGTTCGCCGGCATCCTCAACGACGGGCGCGAGCACCGCGTCGAGGTGTCGGTCGCGGGCCTGCGCGAGGGGCAGAGCGGCTGGAGCACGCCCACGAACGTGCTCGTCTGGCAGGACGAGGGCAGCGAGCACGTCACCGGGGCGCTCACGAAGCACGATCAGAGTGATCTTTCGAACTCGACGACGATCACGCCCGGTTCACTGAACCGGCTCGACACCAAGGGTGGCCACCGGCTCACCGTCGCCGGCTATGTGAACACCTCGCACGGGCGCGTCGAGACCACCGTCTCGCGCACCCTCGCCAATACCTCGGCCCACCACTGGACGGCGGACGAGAACACCGACAGGCTCACGTCACGCTGGGACGACGACGAGACGGTGACCGTGGACGGCCGCGGCCCGGCGCGGGTCGCGCACACCCATCGCGTCTACACCATGGACGGCGAGACCACGATCGGCACGGACAACCGGCTGCGCACCGTCCTCACGCTCGGGGACCGGGCGGACACCTCGGTCGTACGCGCCGGCAAGCACATCTCCTGGTCGCGGCTCGACGATACGTACACCGGCGACGCCACCTGGACGCTGGGTGTCCCGCGTGACCAGCGCCATGCCGTCGGCACGTCGAACGAGCGCTACCGGCTGGACGGGTCGGAGGGCTGCTACGACCGCACACTACGGACCGAGCAGGGCGTCCTGACGGAGGACCGTACGGGCTGCTGAGCCCACGCGGGGCCCGGCTGTGTGTGCCGGGCTCCGCGCTCTCCAACTCATGTGATTTCAAATGTCAGTCGGCTTCGACCGCGACACGGTCCCCGGATGAGAGCTTGCAGCCCGCCGCCTCGGATCAGCCCGAGGGGACGCAACCTCGTCATGGACCTGGAGGACACGCGCAGCAAGGCCAGGCACCTGCTCTGCCGGGCAGCGGAAACCCCGGGTCACCGCCCTCGGAGGGGCTGTGACCCGGGGTTTCACCGCGGTGGTGCCGTCGTCAGCAGGTGTTGCACTGCTGGGGAAGGGTGTCCCAGAAGGAGGTGTCCGCCTTGTCGATCGAGCCGTCGGCGACCGCCTGGATAGTGGCTTCCATGGTGAGCACCGACTGCCGGATCAGGTAGCCGTTGGACTTCTGGCCGAGTACATACGGTGCGTACTCGTGGTCGCTCATCCCGCGCATCTCGAACAGCAACGTGGCGATGCCGTACTCGGCCGCCATGCCGTTACGGCCGATGGTGTTGGCCGAGCCCCCGTCGTACCGGCCGATGTGGCCCCAGCCGGTGCGGTCGACGTTGTGGTACACCACGGAGCCGAGCCGCTTGGACTTCTCGACCAGTTCGGGCGAGACGTCCGGGGTCGTCGGGTACAGGATCGAACCGGACACCAGATCCCCGTTCACGCGGGACTGGGTGCCCTGGTGGTGCAGGTCGATCGCGTAGTCCACGTCGTAGGCGCGCAACACATTCTCGTGCAGGGCCTGCGTCTCGGGCTGCTCCTTGGCCACGTGGTCGCGGTTGAGGTCGACCTCGTTGGCGTTGTAGCGGGTCAGATGGCGTTCGCCTTTGGCGAGGTAGCCGTCGAGGGGGAAGTTCACGTCACCCATTGCGCCGTCGGCGTTGAACATCGGGATGAAGAGGATGTTCACGTCCTTGAGCATCGAGGCCTTGGACGGCGAGCCGAGGGACTTGATGGTGTGCAGCATGGCCTCGGTGGTCAGCTGTTCATTGCCGTGCTGCTGCGCCAGATACAGGATCGTCGGGTTGTCCGGGTTACTGACGTACTTGACCAGGTGGATGTCGCGGCCCTTGACGGTCTGCCCGATCACCTCGAGCTCCATGGCGTCCTGCTTGGCGTCCTGGGTCTTCAGGAAGCGGACCACGTCGTCGTAGGTGGACAGGATCGAGGTGTTGATCGTCTCCTTGCCCTGGTAGTTGGGGCCTTCCCCGACCGCAGCGGCGGTGCCGGTGTACAGGGCACCGGTCAGCAGGAGTGCGCCGGTGAGGGCGGCGGCAGTAGCACGGGCGGATCTGGTGAGGCTGGACCTACGCATGTGTTTCTCCCTGGTGTCGTGATCAGCGCCTGATGGCGGGCGAGCATATGATCTTGATGAAAACCCGTCAATGCCGATGTGTCTGAGTGGCGTTACTGCAGATCAGAGCATTTGGCAGGAAAATGTCGTGAAGCGCATGGCCGTTGCAGGCAGGACGGCCGCCCGCCGCGCCAGGCTCGTATGCGACAGGAGCTAGGCCCGGTTCACAGATGTCTCTCGGCCGCCTAGAGTGGCGTGCGCCCCCCTCGGAAGTGCCTTACGACACCTGAGGAGCAGTGAATGTCCGCTCGGAGATGGGTCGCCACACTGGCGAGCACCGTCCTGATCGCCGGCCTCTCCACCGTCGCCGCCAACGCCACCGGCAACCCCACCACCGGCGCGATCCCGCCGGTGTCCCACTGCGGCACCGAGGCCTCCGGATCCGGCAACAACGGCTTCGTGAACTACACGCAACTGACCGCCGCTCTCCAGCAGCTGGAGACCAGCACCGGCGGCACCGTCGACGTGGAGGTGGCCGGGTACTCCAACCAGGGCCGCGCCATCCACACCGCGCGCGTCGGCGAGGGCGACAAGGTCGTGTACGTGCAGACGCAGATCCACGGCAATGAGATGCACGGCACAGAGGCTGCCCTGGAGCTGCTCAAGCAGTGGGGCTCTGACAGCCCGGCGGCCAAGAAGCTGCGGAAGAACGTCACCGTGGTGGTCATCCCCCGGTTGAACGTCGACGGAGGCGAGCTCGACCAGCGGCAGAACGACATGACCTGGGACGAGGTCGTCGCCGACTTCCCGCAGCTGGCGGGTGCGTCCCCGTCGTGGAACTACAACTCCCGGGTCGGCGGTTTCGATATCAACCGTGACTTCCACCCGAACCTGGACTACGTTCCCGCCGCCGAGGACTTCCCGGGCGACAGCGCCGACACCGGCTGGTACATCACTCCCGAGGCTCGGGCCTCCCGCGATGTCTACCGTTCGCTGGAGCAGGAGTTCGGCACCGTCGACTACTTCGTCGACCTGCACAACCAGTGGTCCTGCTACGCCACCGATGACATGGAGAGCATGTCGCCGCTGTCCATCTCGGCCAAGTTCATCGACAACCCGGCCGAGTTCGGCAACTGGCCCAAGTTCGACATGGACGCCTCCAAGCGGGCCAACGTCGCCGTCTACCAGGCGCTCCAGAAGCGGGGCAAGTCCTCCTACGGCAAACTGACCCTCTACCCGCAGACCACCAACCTGCCGGGCACCGCGCTCGGTTCGTACCAGCTGCGCGGCTCTGCGGCGGTTCTCTTCGAGACGTCCTCGCAGACCCAGTACGACGGCATGAAGCGCAACGGCATGCTCGCCAAGATGGTCGAGACCGGGCTCGGCGGCCTGGTCGACGCCGTCGCGGACGGCTCGGTGAACTCCCTCGACACGGGCGTCTACGACGCCATCCCGAACCGCGTCACGCTGCCTTCCGACAGGCCCGGCGTCTGACGGAGCGGACGGCCGACGGCATCGCCCGGCAGTCCGGCCCTTCCCTGGCTCCGCACCGACGCCTCGGTCCGGAGCCGGCTGAGCCGCCGCCCTGCCGGGAGGTGCCGCTTCACGCCTGCCGGACCGCGCCGGGGCCAGGTCGTCGCCGAGTACTTCGATGTCGGTCACAGCCGCTCCCGGCCCTGGCAGCGCCGCCCCCGCGCGATCGAGTTCGAGGCCGATGCAGAAGGGGTGCCGGTGGGGCAGGTGGGTGGCGCGGACATCGACGATCCGCTGGGTGAGCTTGTTGGCGTTCGCCTGGGCCGAGGTCAGGAGCGCGGCAAAATCGCCCGTGAGTCGGGCGACCCGGGGCCGGTGGGGAGCGAAAGAAACGGAAGCTCATGTTCTATGACATCGGTCACAGCACTCCGCCGACCAACCGGCGCACTTAGTAGATGCAGCGTGGCAGATGTCTGAGCATTTGTCCGTATTTGCCCCATTCCGTATCCCGCCACGCGTCCCGGGATTCCGCCCGGCCGACCAGCACGCCCGTTGCCCCGGGCTGTAACGCTTCTGACGCCGCGACAGCTTCCTCTCCCGCCGCCATGTGCGGACCGAAGACCCGCACACAGCCCTGGCGAGGCCCCGGGACCTACGAGGCGACATAGCGGCGGGGGCCCCTTGTGCTCCCTGTCGAGCCCTTCTAAGAATGGCGGCCCACAGGACGTCGCCGCAGTTCGGAACCGGTGTTCACGCAGAGTCGACCATGCACCGGGCGCTCGACGTCACCGAGCGAGTAGGAGCCCCCCCGTATGAAGTCGTCTCGAACATCCGCGAGGCTCCTCGCCCTCGCTCTCGGCCTGGGTCTGGCCTCCAGCGCCCTGGGCGCGGCAGTGCCGGCGAGCGCCCAGACGGCCGCCGCCCCGTCCGCTGCCGCCGGTACCTCCGTGGCGCGGTACGCCGGGTCGGTTCAGGAGGCTGCGAACAACAAGGCGTTCTTCGAGGCCGTGCACAAATCGGTCGCCGAGAAGCGCGCCGCCCAGCCGAACGCGCAGGCGGTGACCGTCTACTACAACGCCTCCCAGGCACCGAGCTTCCGTTCGCAGATATCGAGCGCGGCCTCGATCTGGAACAGCTCCGAGTCCAACGTCAAGCTCCAGGAGACTTCGAGCGGTGGTGACTTCTCCTACCGCGAGGGCAACGACTCGCGCGGGTCCTACGCCTCCACCAACGGCCACGGACGCGGCTACATCTTCCTCGACTACACCCAGAGCCGGCAGAACGACTCGATCCGCGTCGTCACCCACGAGACCGGGCACGTGCTGGGACTGCCGGACCACTACAGCGGGCCGTGCAGTGAGCTGATGTCGGGCGGCGGCCCCGGCCCGTCCTGCACCAACCGCTACCCGAACGCCACCGAGCGCTCGCGTGTCGACCAGCTGTGGGCCACCGGACTGACCCATGTCCCGGACTCGCGCAGGACCTGGGCACGGCGGTGAACCAGGCCCGCTGACGACCTGAGCGCTGCACCACCGGTACGGACCGTGGCGCCGGGTCGCGGTCCGTACGTGTGCTCTCCGGGCCGTGCGCTGCACTCATCCGTGCCGCCCACGACCTGCTGCCCGACCCGGGGCCGCTCCATCAGCTCGATCGCCGAACTGCTCGGCGTCTCCCCCGGGCACCCTGTACAACCACATCCCGGACCTGTGCGAGCTGCGCGCAGGCGCCGTGCCCCGTCGCGGCACCCACAAGAACGTTCAGCCCTCGAAGCCGACATCCGCCGACGGACTCATTGTGTCAGCGGCTCTGAGCGCCCAGCTCAGTGAGGCCATTCCGACTGGGAACGGCCTCACTGAGCTGGGTGCCGCGGGACAGTTCACGATCCGCGCCGTCACCATCGACAACGTCATGGAGTCGCCTATCGCGTCCGGGCCCGAGCGGTTCAGACCTTGACGGACACGTACTCCTTGCCCTTGTCGTTCTCGATCACGACCTTCTGCACGTCGTCCATGGGGACGGCCGCCGAACCGTCGAGGTTGGCGCCCTTCTTCTCGTCGGCGACGAGCCAGCTGCCCGCGATCTCGCGGCTGCCGTCCTTCGCGACGACCACCATGCGGCAGCGTTCGCCCGCCGGGATGCCCGTGACCGAGGCGTTGAGGCGGATCCAGTCGACGGCTGGGGTCACCCTGAGCCTCATCTCACTGCCGGTCGAGGCGCCGCGGCCCTCAAGGACCTTCATGCCGGCCGGCTGCGCCGGTGGCACGGTCGCCGTGACCGAGGGGGCCGGAGGGATCGCCTCCGGAATGCGCTCGCCGGTGTTCTGGCCGATCAGGACGCCGCCGCCGAGGACGGCTGCCGCCGCGACCGCCGCGACCGAGCCCAGGACCGCTCTTCGCCGCAGCGTCTGCCCGGCGCGTTCGCTGCGGACCTGCCTCAGCGTGCGCTGCAGCAGCAGGTCACCACCTTCCGGGGGCCCGTCGAGGAACGCCTCCGGGGGTACTTCGCCGAGCGCGGACTCCATCTCCCGCAGCCCGTCCAGTTCGTCGCGGCACTTCTGGCACGACGCCATGTGTACGTCGACGGTTCGCACCTCCTGCTCGTCGAGCGCGCCGAGGACATAGGCGCCGAGCAGTTCGCTGTCGTGTTCCTTGGTGCTCACACCGCCACCCCCTTCAACGCCACCAGATTCACTGCCTTCGGTCTGTCTGCGTACATGTCCCGCAGGGCCTTCAACGCATAGTGTGACCGGGACTTGACCGTCCCGGGTGGTATCCCGAGTTTCTTCGCCGCCTCGGCGACGCTCCTGCCCTGGAAGTAGATTTCCATGAGCACGTCCCGGTGGTCCGGGGAGAGCCGGTCGAGCGCCTCCATGACGACCATCGAGTCGACCACGGCGTCCGCGTGGTCCTGCTCGACGGGCTGGGTGGTCACCGACTCGGCGACCTCCGTGGGGCGTGCGGCCTTGGCCCGGTACCGGTCCGTGATGATGTTGCGGGCCACGGTGAGCAGCCAGCCACGTACCGAGCCCTTGCCGTTGACCAGGGCGTCCGGGTGTTTCCAGGCCCGGATCAGGGTTTCCTGGACCACGTCCTCAGCGGCGCTGCGGTCGCCGGTCAGGCGTTGTGCGTACGCGAGCAGGGCTCTGCCGTGTTCCTCGTAGAGGGACCGGATCAGTGCCTCGTCACCGGTGTCCTGTCTCTGCCGACTGCGTGACCACAATGCCGCCATCCATTTTCTCCGTCCTCTCCTGGGCCGACGCGCTGAACACGGACGGCGGGCCGGACCGGTTCAATTCCGAGCCGATGTGCGCTGAATCACTGACAGTCGGGGTTCGTACGAAGGTCCGGGTCACCCGGACTTGCACTGCTGGTCCTCGTTGATGCAGCGCACCAACTCCGCCATTCGGTCCTCGGCCATCACGTTCACGAACATCGCGTGGTCGGTGATCGGATCGCGCAGCTGCTCCGGGAACGAGTCGACGGCGAACGGCGTACCTTCCGGGAGTTCATAGGTGAGGGTGACGCGCAGTTGCGGCACGGGGAACGTGGCCCGCGGGCAGGTGCCGTCGGCGGCGGGGAACTGTGCGTGCGTACGGTGGTCGGGGCTGTCGGTGGCGAGGCCGTTCCAGCAGCTCGGGAAGTCCAGGGTGCGGGTCGGTCCGCTGCCCTGCGGGCAGAGCACGTAGTTGCGGGTGAACCGGTCCGGGTAGCCGGAGCAGCCCCACTGGGCGCGCACGTTCGCGCTGTCCGTGGTGGCCGCGACCGGGTCGCCCGTGATCAGCCGTATGAAGCGGGGCATGCCGACGACCGAGCTGACCGGGTTGCCGCGGAACTCCACCCGCACCGAGGAGGCGGTGATGGCCTCACCGGTGTTGCCGTGGGCGCCGACGCCGGCCTTGTGGGCCTCGCCGGTACGGTCGAGACGGCGCAGCACCGGCCAGTAGTACGTGGACCGGTCGCCGCCCGCGCAGGTGGTCCCGGCGGCGGCCAGACTCCGGTCGGTGGACAGGGCGTTGGTGGAGAGATTGCCGACGTAGTCGTGGGTGTGGTGGGCGCCGTTCACGACGCCCGGGGAGGTCACGACGTTGTCCATGTTGTAGTGGCCCCGTTCGTTGCGGCCGCAGTCGACGGTGTACGAGCCGGTGGACGCGTCGGGTCCGGCAGCGGGCCTCTGGGCCGTCGGAACGGTCCCGATGTCCACGTACTTGCTGTCGGCGGGTGCGTTGGACACCCTGGCGGCCCCGTCGGCGCCGAACGTCGTGACGCCGAGGAACACGATCAGCCCGAGCAATACGGGCAGAATCCCCCAGAAAAGACGGGAGTTGGAGAAGGGCAGCTTGATCCACACGGAAGCAGAGTGGCACCAGGGGCCGGGTCAGGCAAGATTGCCCGCAAGCCGCCCGCCAAACCTCCATGAACTCCCTTCCGGTGAACGTCAGAGGAACAACTGGCCTCGTACGGCGCCATCGGGGAACTCCCGGGTGTGCACGTTCGAGTAGAAGCTGGTCGGGCTCCCCTTGAGGCGTGCGATCAGCTCGGCGTCGGGGGTGCTGACGCTGCCCGAGATCGCGAAGACGTTCTTCGGTACGGGAGTGACGAACAGCGGGAGCCGTACATCGCCGTTCTCGCCGAGCACCCCCTCGTGGATGTGTCCGGCCAGCGGTGCCCCGATGTTCACCCAGGCCATGGAGTAGTCGACGCGGTCCGGCCGCGGGTGCAGGAACGTGGTGCTGTGCCCGTCCGGGTCGCCCGTCTTGCCGGAATCGCCTGCCGGGACCTCCTGGCCGCCGTCCGCGAGCGCGCGCAACTTGCCGCCCCTGATGATGCTGAGCGGGTTCACCGGCTTCGCCAGGAGCCGGAGCTGTCCGCGCACCGCGCCGCCGGGGAACTCCTCGGAGTGCAGGTCGATGTAGAAGCCGCCGGGGTCGGTGCGCAGCCGTCGGGCGAGCGCGGCGGAGGACATCGTGGTCTGCCCGGCGGCGGAGTTCACCGAGGCGGGCATGACCGTGCCGAACAGCTCGGCCTTCACCCCGCCGTCGCTGCCGGCCTGGCCCTGGTGGAGGTGTCCGCGCGTCGGCCTGCCGATGCCGTTCCAGGTGAGGGCGAAGGTGACCCGGTCGCCCTTGACCTTGATGAGCGCGACGGCCTTGCCGTCCTTGTCGCCCACGGCGGGCCCCTTCTTCTTCTGCACTCCCTGGTCGCCGGTGAGCCGGGCGATCAGGGAGACGGCCGGTGCCCGCGCCGCTTCGGCGGCGGCCGTCGAGACCCGGGCGCCGGGTCCGTCCTCGGCCTTCGCCGGGGCCGTACCGGCGAAACCGGTGAGACCGGCGACGAGCACGGCGACGCCCGCCGCGACAGTGAGCCTGCGCATGTCTTTCGTCCTTCCGGGAGTTGGGCTTCCAGGGCCCTTCGCGTCGATCAACGGGCGGATAGCCCGAACGGTTCAACGCCGTTCCCGATCCGTGGCGTTGGCAGACGGGACAGCCCTTGGCTGAACCTGTACGGCGGGCGGCACGTGTGGGCCACGGGGAAATCGCCCCGCCGCGTTTCACGACGTACGAGAGAGGTCATCACCATGCGCGCACGCAAGGCTCTGTTCGCGATCCCGCTGGCCCTGGGGCTTGTCGCCTGCGGTACCGGGAGCGACAGCGACACCAGCAGCACCGGCGACAAGAATCCGGTCGAGGCGGCGCCCGGCACCGAGGTCACCGTGGCGGATGTCGGGCTCGGCTCCATCCTGGTCGACGGCCAGGGCCGCACCCTGTACGCCTTCACCAAGGACAAGGAGGCCACCAGCAACTGCGACGCGGAGTGCATCGCCGTGTGGCCCGCGCTGACCAGCCCCTCCCCCGCCGCCGCGGGCAAGGGTGTCGAGAAGTCGCTGCTGCGCGAGGCGAAGCAGTCGGGGGGTGCCGTGCAGGTCACGTACGGGGACTGGCCGCTGTACTACTACGTCGGTGACATGGCACCCGGTGACGTCAACGGGCAGGGCCTGGACGGCGAGTGGTTCGCCGTGTCGCCCGACGGAAAGCTCGTCCGCAAGTCCGCGTGACCGTTCCCGAGGCCCGGTCCCGGACCGATCCGCCTCACGTACGCCCTTGATCCGGCGGGTCGTTGAACCGTTCCGCGTCCACGGTCGTGCCTGGAGCGGGGCGGGACGTGCCCGCCGGACGACGCGTACGAGGGAGGAGCCTTGGCCGAGATCGAGATGCCGGGAGACGAGGTGCAACGTCTCGGTGAACTACTGGGCCGGGTGGTGGAGCTCATCGACACCCGGCCGTCGGGCTACAACCCCGAGGACGTCGGCCCGCCACTGGTGCGCCCCGGCACCAACTTCGACGACGCGTGGAAGGACGGGCGCGTGCAGGTCAAGCGGAACAGCAAGGACCTCAAGGACGGCTGCGACGCCATCGTGAAGGCCTTCGCCGAATTCGACACCAAGATGGGCTCTTCGCTGAAGGAAAGCGGCAGCCCGAGCGGTGGCGGCGACGCAACACCCGCCGGGGGCGGCCCCCGGCCGTCCTAGGGCGACGGCCTCATCGCCTCCCCCCATCCGCCTGGCCCGACACGAGCCCGGCCCGAAACGAACTGAGGAGAACGGTCCCATGACCACTGGTTCGCAGACCTTCGGGATCGCCATCCCGGAGAACTGGACGGAGTACGACCTGCACGGCGACACGCTCGCCGAGCGGCGCGCCGAGATGCTGCGGCACGCTCCGCAGAAGGAGACCCGGGACGCCATCAACCACACGTTCCGCAGCGCACGGCGCATCATGGAGGGCGCCCGCATGCGCGGCGCCGTCTATGCGGCGGGCACCACCGCCATGTACGAGGACGGCCTGCTGATGGCCGGGCTCATGGTGTTCAGCGTGAAGCCGCCGCCCGGTGAGGACTTCTCCGCGAAGGGCATCGCCGAGCAGTTCTCGGCCAGCGGGGGCCGCCGCCGCGAGGGCACCAGCCGGACCCTCACGACGGTGACGCTGCCGGGTGTCGGTCCGGTCGGCCGGATGTCCGGCATCGAGGAGACGGAGATCTCCGACGGCATCTCGTACAAGATGGTGGTGACGCACACGTTCGTGCCGGTCCCCGGTGGTGAGCGGGTCCTGGTCATCACCTGCTTCAGCCCGAACATCCCGCTCGCCGAGCCGCTGTGCGACCTCTTCGACGCCATCACCTCGACGTTCGCCTTCGGCGAGGAGGCTCCGGTGGCCGCAGGCGCGGCGGCCACCTGACCGACGC